>JALTHV010000151.1:5842-10677 GCA_027004315.1 Deltaproteobacteria bacterium | reverse complement strand
CCCAAGTGATTGGCCCTATGCTCGATAATGAACAAATTGGTGCCACTACGTGTCTCTATCGAGTGGATGCCCCCTTTTCATTGGGAAGCACGATCGAGGCCCTGGCCATAGAAAGTTCCTTTATTCCGGGTGTCCTGGTCGCCGCTATTTCCGGCACTATTCGTTTTGCTTTGGGTGCTACCATTGGAGTGCGCAAGTCTGCTCTGCAGGAGGCCGGTGGGTTGGAGGCGATTGAGGACTATCTGGCCGATGACTATATGATTGGCAAAATCATTGCCAATGCTGGCTGGAAGGTAATCCTTTCTCCATGTGTGGTATCGATCACCGACGCTCCTCGTACCTTCAGGAAAGCCATCAGTCATTTGCTTCGATGGAATAGAACCGTGCATTCATGTGAACCAGCAGGATATCTGGGTTCTGTTATCTGCAATACCACGATATGGGCACTGCTCTTTCTGCTACTTATGGGGGGCGCAACCGGACTGATCACTACCTGTCTTGCCCTGGCAATCCGCATTCTTTCCGCGTTTATGGTAGCCATATCGATTGGTTCGCGTTCTGGCATGTTACGGACCCTGCTCGTGCCGGTATGGGACCTGCTCTCTCTGTTGCTGTGGGCAGGTGGCATGACAGGTTCCACCGTGATTTGGCGGGAACATGCCTACAAGATCAAGCCAGACGGGAGGATAGTGCAAGTGTAACCGTTCACATTTCTCCCGGCCAGCGGTAACATTTTTCAGAGTTTCAGGAGCAGCTTGATGCACAAGATCAGGGCACTCTGCCTATTAATCCGCACTGGAACCCTTCAAAAAGCTACTGCTGGCCGGGGACGTGAACGGTTGCGTTCAAGTTGCTCATGGATACAAAGAATCGGATCCGCTTAGTCGTAAATGCCGATGATTTCGGCCTGAACTCTAGGATAAATCGTGCAGTTGCTCTAGCTGCAAGCGATGGGATCCTTACCTCGGCCAGTATGATGATGACCGGCGCTGCCATAACAGAGGCTGTAGAACTGGCTGGACAGTTGCCAGAACTGCATGTGGGCCTGCATGTAGCCCTGACTGGCGGATCACCCTGCGCGGACAAGAGAGATGTAAATTTGCTCCTGGATAAACACGGCCGACTTGGTCTTGGTCCTGCGTTCCTCGGTCTGAAACTGCAATTTTCTGCAGAGGTGGCTCAACAGATAAAGATAGAAGTGGCCTCACAGTTTAAAAAATTTACTGCCACAGGCCTTCCCCTGACCCATGTGGACTGTCATCATCATCTGCAGGTTCATCCCCGTCTCTTTGACATCATCTCTCAATTGGCTGGACAATATGGGGTACGGACTATTAGGATCCCGATGGAACCATGGTCCATATCCGCTCGACTGTCCACAGGCCATATGCTGCGTAACCGGATGTATCGAATAGTCTTTGGCCTGCTTGCCCAAAGGTGTCGGGGAAAGGCGGCTGTGGCAGGACTCCGATATATAGACGGTGTCCTGGGCCTCTACCAGACCGGTGAAGTGAACGAGACCTGGCTACTTGATCTGCTTGACCATTTGCCTGAAAGGGGGATTTTTGAGCTATATGCTCATCCGGAGATAGGTAAGATGGCTGGAGAACGCGAACTTGGTGCCCTGATCAGCCAGCCAGTCAGAAAAAAAATAGACGAACTTGGGATCGGGTTGATAACATATGATGACCTATAATCCCAGATTGTGCACTTTAAATGCCGAACAAAATGATTCCTTTTATAATTTCAAAGTAAGCGTTCACATTCCCCCCGGCCAGCGGTAGCCTTTTGAAGGGTTTCAGGAGCATCGCCTGATGCACAAGATCAGGACCTCTGCGTATTAATCCGCACTGAAACCCTTCAAAAGGCTACCGCTGGCCGGAGACGTGGACGGTTGCAACAGGAGAGGGTGTGAACGGTTACATTTCAAAAGTACGTCTGCGTGCCTTCCGCCTTGCACCTTCGGCAAACTTGCGAGCTGTATAATCTGGGATAATAAGGCCTCACTGGATTTCGGATTAATGTGAAGAAATTCCATGCTATATCTATCAGTCTTGGCATCATTCTGCTGCTGGTTATCATCCATAAGACTGATCTTGCAGGCCTGTTGCATGAACTAATCGGCCTGAGCTGGTGGGTGATTCCCCTATTCCTGATCCAGCTTGCCGCTGAGACCTTTCATGCCTTTGCCTGGCGCTATTGCCTCGTTCCACCCTATAGCAAAATTTCCTTCTTTTATCTCTGGAAGATTCATATGTCTGGTTTTGCCATCAATTATCTGACGCCAACTGTCCATGTCGGAGGTGAAATTACCCGGGCCACTCTGCTTGCCGGGATAAAAAAAGATGTGGGCTCTGCATCGGCAGTGATCGTCGGCAAGCTTGCCGATGCCCTGGCCTTACTGCTCTTTGTGTCAGTTGGTTCTATTGCGGTCTTCCTGAATTTATCTCTGCCCACAGGTGTCTGGCCTGCCCTGTTAAGCGGCAGCATTTTGCTAGGAACGGGTCTCATCGCCTTTCTCTTCATCCAGAAATTCGGCTATCTGGGAGCAGTTGTGCGTTGGTTGGTGCGGCACAATATCGGCGGCAATCTGCTCAGATCCGGGGCCACCATGGTCAGCGATCTGGACAGGGATCTGCAAAACTTTTATCAGAAAAGGCCTTATTCCCTACCGCTTTCAATTTTTTGGCATACGATAGGTTATAGTTGCGTCCTCGGGCAGGTCATCATGTTTCTCTATGCTACCAATCCGGCCATTTCCTTGAGGGTAGGCGCGGGTGTTGGTTTTCTGCAAGAGTGGTTTGATCTGGTCACCTTCGCTGTTCCTCTGGGATTGGGCGTCCAGGAAGGGAGTCGAATGCTCGCTTTTAAGTCCGTAGGACTTGGCATGCTTTCTGGTCTTGTCTTTGCGCTTGTCCAACGTATGTCTCTAATTTTCTGTGCCGTTATTGGTCTTGCCGAATACAGCGCATTGTTGCCTGCAACAGGGAGGAAACCATCGTATTCCCTTGTCAAGGTCTTTAAAGACTGTGGGAAGCTGTAACCTTCAGATGGATGCACAGGCCTTATTCATAGACCTGGCCTTGTATGCCATTTCTATTCGTCGGCCTACAGCCTTGCCATTCGGCTTCCTCCAGACCCCGCCTTGCGGCGACGCCCTTGCCTTCGGCTAATACTTTCACTATCATCGAAATCAGGTAGCGGGATCCACCGTAACCGTTCACACCCCCTGTTGCAACCGTCCATGTCTCAGGCCAGCGGTAGCATTTTGAAGGGTTTCATTCAGAGACAACCTCCCATAGGCCATTGCCCATATCATCTTATTTCTTTTGTATCGGTACTGCCATCGATCTATCTTCTGGCGGCACTAATAGAACATACACTAAAATCCGCACAAAATGACGGAGAACTAAATTCAGGGAGTATCCCTTACACAATTTTTCAATAAGGATGAAAGTTCATCTTGAAGAAATTTTATATGGGCATCAATCTCTTCATTGGTAATGATCTTTATGTTGGCGGCCATGGCGTCGAGTTTTTTGATATCATAATCTATGGTTTTGTGAATAAGGAAGGTATCTACTTCACTATCGGGCAAGCGATAGCCGCATCCACCGACAGTCCCCAGGAACTCATTATTCCAAAAAATAGGAATAGCAAATTTGGCGAGTCCGGCATCACATTCAATAGTCGCGGGCTGACCTGTCTCTCTGCACTGACTGGTGACATACTGGTTGGCCAAAGCGCAGATCGCACTTGCACCTTGAGGTGCGGATTTTATAGCTGGGCACAGATCATTAGCCCATGCCACGAAAGTAGTTATTCGAAATCCCTCTGCATTATATACGCTTGAATTAAGGCCGGACCTTTTATTGAGGGCCCTTTCTAGATTCTCCCATTTCTCAATTGGTAAAAGATCTGTCAATTTCATATCATCCTCCTTAAAGATTTTGTTTAATTTCAGGCATTGGGTAAGAAGTCACCGTAACCGTTCACACCCCCTCCTGTTGCAACCGTCCACGTCCCCGAGCGGCAGTAGCCTTTTAAAGGGATTCAGGAGCATAGCTTGATGCACAAAATCAGGGCACTCTGCTTTTCTATCATGTATTGTCATGAAGTAATTCATAATATATGCCTTGCCTATCATAAATCATAGATTTTTTATAAATTCAAGCACAAATTAAATATAATATCAAAAAACTGCATCAAAAATTGCCTTCTCGCGGAATCAAGCTAGGCGGTGAATTATGGCACCCATGTCCCAAATATCTTGAATAGTGTATTTAAAAAGAATGTTTTGAACCTGATGGTTTTATCTCTGATAGCAGCGACATAAAAATCTGCACTAAGTGAAACGAAAGTACCTTTCCATAATACAATGTCTCTCTCAGGCTTAATGAACGAACATGCTTTTTTAAGAATCGCTATATCTTCTCTCATTTCATTCAGGAGTTACGGGCGAACGGATAGCTCAGCCTTTCAGGTTTTTATGCCAAGATCATGCATTCCGAATACAACGAATCCGTAGGGTGGATAAGCGAAGCGCATCCACCATTGCCCTCAGAAACCCGCCTCACCAGGCCATACTTCACGGGATTGTGTAGATGCGGTATTGGTGGATGCGCTTCGCTTATCCACCCTACATCTATATCTGGTGCATGTTGGCAGCCGTGTTCTCATCCATGGTTAATTTTTTTATGCCAAAATTATGCATTCCGAATACAACGAATCCGTAGGGTGGATAAGCGAAGCGCATCCACCATTGCCCTCAGAAACCCGCCTCACCAGGCCATACTTCACGGGATTGTGTAGATGCGGTATTGGTGGATGCGCTT
>JALTHV010000151.1:0-5742 GCA_027004315.1 Deltaproteobacteria bacterium | reverse complement strand
AGATGCGGTATTGGTGGATGCGCTTCGCTTATCCACCCTACATCTATATCTGGTGCATGTTGGCAGCCGTGTTCTCATCCATGGTTAATTTTTTTATGCCAAAATTATGCATTCCGAATACAACGAAAATAATAGTTATAGTGTACGCTTTATCCGACTTTCAGGGTAGTACCCGTGAGGCGGTTGAAATTCGTTTAGAGCCCCTTGATATACCGAGATTCCGTGCAGCACAGATACAACTGTGCAGAGCGCTTAACGAGAAAGAAATAAGGCTTCGCAATGGAAAACGCCTTCTGTATGATGTTGGCTCTGCTCCTAAAAATGTCCAAAAAAATAGCCCTATAGAATCTAACGGGGGGGGGAACTTAGGAAAACTCAACGGAGGGCAGGATCAAGGGCGTTATCGGGCCTGAATTTCTGGAGACGATGGGGAGAACCGGCCGGTACCATGGCCTTTATTTCCTGTACATCGCTATCGGATAGGAGAGGCCTTACCACTGTCGTCCGGAATTCATGGCTGATACCACTTTGGGCGATCAGTGCAATGCTTTTCTTTAACTGCTCCTTTGGGGCCCTTACCCCTGTCAGACGGTCATAGAGTGCCCAGGGCGCCTTTATATCCATGGCAATAAAGTCCAGCAGGCCCTTGTCCAGGAGTGCGCTTATGACCTCTGGATGGCTGCCATTGGTATCCAGTTTGATCCTGAAGCCCATCCCCCTGACCCTCTGGAGGAATAGAGAGAGATCTGGCTGTAGAGTTGGTTCACCACCCGTAACAACTAATCCAGTGAGTTGCCCACGACGTCTTTCTAGAAAAGAAAAGACATCTTCTTCCGGAATCAAGGAATCAGACTCCATTGGTAACAGCCTTCCATTGTGACAAAATGGGCATCGAAAATTGCAGCCCTGGGTAAAGATAATCGCCGCTACCTGACCTGGATAATCGCTGAGTGTAAACCTGTCTAGGCCACCGATTCGCACAATTATTTTCCTACTTGATAATGGGTACGCTGGGCAAACTCTGCCTGTTTGCCCTCATTCCATTGCTTGACCGGCCTTAAATATCCCACAACACGAGAATAAACCTCGGTCTCGGCACCGCACCTAGGACAGCGTTTTTGTTCGCCAAGCAGATAGCCGTGGGTAGGGCAGACCGAAAATGTCGGGGTAATGGTAAAATATGGCAGACGATATCTCGTGCAGACCTGCCTAACAAATGCCTTGACGGCCTGTGGATTGGCAACTGCCTCTCCAAGAAAGACGTGTAGGACCGTCCCCCCTGTGTACTTGGTCTGCAATTCGTCTTGTAGATCAAGTACCTGGAAGATATCGTCACTGTAATTGACAGGGAGCTGTGTTGAGTTGGTATAAAAGGGTTTTGCATCGGTCTCCATATCCCCTTCATATGCCCTCTGTCCTCTGTCCTCTGCAGAGCGGATGTCGGGATAACGTGCCTTGTCCAGCCTTGCAAGGCGGTAGGCCGCACCCTCTGCAGGGGTGGCCTCCAGGTTATAGAGATATCCGGTCTCCTGCTGAAACTGGCAGAGCTTTTCACGCATATAGTCCAGGACCCTGCAGGAAAAGTCCAGGCCTTTCGGTGTGCCGATATCAGAATCAAGCAGGTTGAGGCAGGCCTCGTTCATTCCGACCAGACCAATGGTCGAGAAATGGTTGTGCCAGTAATCGCCATAGTGTTGCTTGGCATAACGAAGATAAAATTTTGTATATGGATAGAGACCCTTTTCTGTGAACCGCTCAAGTACCTTGCGTTTGGTCTCAAGACTCGTCTTGGCGATCTCCATCAACCGCCCCAGGCGCTGGAGAAAATCATCTTCATCGTCGGCCAGATAGCCGAGACGTGGCATATTGATGGTTACTACTCCAATGGAGCCAGTCAGCGGATTTGCCCCGAACAGGCCCCCACCACGCCTTTCAAGGGAACGCAGATCCAGCCGTAGACGACAACACATGGAACGGGCATCGTCAGACGACATGTCTGAGTTCACAAAGTTGGCAAAATATGGGATACCGTATTTTGCAGTAACTTCCCAGAGCCTTTCCAGGCCGGGGGCCTCCCAATCAAAGTCTGAATCGATATTATAAGTAGGTATGGGGAAGGTAAAGACCCTATCTCTCGCGTCTCCCTCAGACAAGACCTCGAGAAAGGCACGGTTAAAGATGATCATTTCGTGCTGGAAGTCGGCATAGATCTCCTTTTGCTGCTTACCGCCGATAATAACGCCTTCCCTGGCCAGGGCAGATGGGGGCTGCACGTCAAGAGTGACATTAGTAAAAGGCGTCTGGAAGCCTACCCTTGTCGGCACATTGACATTAAAGAGGAATTCCTGGAGGGCCTGTTTGACCTCATAGTAGCTGAGGCCATCATATCTGATAAAGGGTGCCAGGAGTGTGTCGAAGTTTGAGAGGGCCTGGGCCCCGGCTGCCTCACCCTGCAGTGTATAAAAAAAGTTGACAATCTGCCCCAGTGCGGTCCGAAAGTGTCTTGCAGGGCTGCTTTCTGCCTTACCTGGCGCTCCCCTGAATCCGGAACGTAGGAGGTCTTGGAGGTCCCATCCCACACAGTATACCGAAAGCAGGCCCAGGTCATGGATATGGACTGCACCGGTTGTATGTGCCTCACGGACTTCCGGGGTGTAAATTTTGTTAAGCCAGTAGACCTTGCTGATCTCACTGGATATGTAATTATTCAATCCCTGCAGGGAATATGACATATTGCTGTTTTCCTGGACCTTCCAGTCCAGACGTTCCAGGTAGCGCTCAATCAGGTCAAGGTCGGCCTTTTTGACCATTTCCCGAATACGTGCATGACGATCTCTATATAAGATATAGGCCTTTGCGGTCTTCTTAAACGGTGAAGATAGCAGTACATCCTCTACTATGTCTTGGATCTCCTCAACCGATGGCACATTTCCCTGAAATACCGTCTGTGCCAGTCCCAGGACCCGGATGGTAAGGTGCCTGGCCGTATCCTCAGAGAATTCCCCAGTGGCCCGCCCTGCCTTAAGTATGGCAATAGTAATTTTAGAGGCATCAAATGGCACCAGACGCTGGTCACGCTTTTTGATTTGGGTAAAGGTCACATAGTCTGTATTGTCTAACAATGGCTGGATACGTGCAGTATAGGTCGTCATTTTGTTATCCTTATCTTTTGTCTTTTTCAAAAACAAATCCAATATATTGGGTCAAAATAATAATACACCACAAAATGTAGTAATACATATTGCGTTATAAAAATATGTCAAAGCGACTGTGGGGCTGTCTGGGATAATTATGGGCTGATTAAGGTAAGATAACAGTGGACTTATAGGGCTCGAATTCGCTCTGAAAACGTCAAGATGATTATAGAACTCTCAGAATAGACAATCCAGTTTTACTTGCAAAAAACAAAAATTTGTAACATTTTAGAGAGATCATTTGTAACTTCTCAATAAGTTGGGGCATCATTTTTGGTAACCGATCATATTCCCCCCGGCCAGCGGTAACTTTTTTCAGGGTTTCAGTGCGGATTAATGGGCAGAGTGCCCTGATCTTGTGCATCAAGCGATGCTCCTGAAACCCTGAAAAAAGTTACCGCTGGCCGGAGACGCGAACGGTTACGCCAGAACTTATTGAGAAGTTACGATCATTTTAGAGAGTCATGGGGACGGCAGTAATCGATTGCCAACAGAGCCATCAGGCAGAGAAGGGGTTTTGCAGGTGGCTCAGGATATAAAGTAGGACTCAAATGCAAGCCATTACCAATATCTTGATCGTTGACGATGAAGAAAGTATCTGTCAAATCTTGTCTGAAGCCGTAGCCAAGATGGATTTCAAGGCCATGACCTCTTGCCATCCTTCTAAAGCATTGGAAATGGCGCGTAGGCAACATTTCGATATGGCCATTCTAGACATCAGGATGCCGGAGATGGACGGGATTTCTCTCGCCAAGGCATTGCGGGAGATCAATTCCACTCTGGGCATCATCTTCATCACCGGCTATGCCAGTTTTGCAGACGCCGTAGAGGCCATCAAGATAGGGGTATCCGACTTTATCCAGAAACCTGTCAGGATAGAAAAACTGCTTCTCAGTGTCAGCAGGATAGCAGAACGTCTGCGGCTTGAGTGGGAGGTTAAAGAAAAGACTGAATTACTGAGGCAGTCAGAAAAGCTATACCGGGTCCTGGTGGACAATACTGCTGACGGCGTTGCCCTCTCCTATGAGGGCAAAATTGTTTTCCAAAACAGGGCATTCAGCCGCCTGCTTGGTCTTGAATCCATGACGTTCCATCGACGTACGATGGTTGACCTGCTCCATCCCGAAGACCGAGCCAGGGCTATTCAAGACACCACGAAACTCCTGAAGAATCAGGTCATAGGTCCTGTTCGATACCGCTTCAGGAAAAGCGATGGGACGTACTGCTGGGTATCTGTTAACAGTACAGTGGTCCACTTGGGAGACAAGCCAAGTGTCATCTCGACCTTTCGTGACATTAATAGCCTGGTAGAGACAGAGACAATCCGAAAGGATATGGAAAAGATGCTGCGTCATGATATGCGTTCCCACCTGGTGTCAATAGTTGGTCTCGCCAAGTGCCTGCTTAACAAGACCGAGCTCAGCAAGGTGCAACAGAAATACTGCTGTCAGATCGAACACAGTGGGCGGCAGTTAGGAAAAATGGTTGAGACATACCTCGATGTCACGCGTCTGGAAAATGGATCCTACAGGCCACAAAAAAAGCCCTTCAACTTCATGGACATCGTAGCCCAGACCCGCAGAAACCTCAGAGATATGGCCGACAGGAAGAATGTGGCCATTGTCATCATCTTCAATAAGGTAATGTATGCCCTGGAACACCGGCTTCCTTTTGTCGGAGATAGAATCTACCTCCAGAATACCCTGGATAATCTCGTCAAAAATGCCATTGAGGCCTCTCCCAAAAATCGATCAGTAAAAATCAAGGTCAAGCACGAAGATAGACGGATATGGGTCAGCATACATAACTGGGGTATGGTCCCGGAACAAATTCGTCCACGTTTTTTTGACAAATACGTGACTGCAGGCAAAAAGAACGGGACTGGTCTTGGGACCTATATGGCCCGCTTGGTTGTAACGAGCCATGGCGGCTCCATATCACTCAGTGGCTCCTCAGAGGATGAGGGGACAACAGTAATGATAGAGTTGCCTCTTGAGAGTTCATGAATCTATGTACCCCAAATCCGTCTAAAGGATAATAATTGATGCCTTCGCAAAAAGCCTTTTTCTCACGCAAAGTCGCCAAGGCGCAAGAATTTTTCCTTTAATGACAATAGATTGCCTTTGTAAGCTTTGCGCCTTTGCGCCTTTGCGTGATATTTTGGATTTTTTTTACGAAAGCATCATAATTCAACAAAAACGTTTTTTTCATACTCTCAGGCAACCGGGTAGAGTTTTATCAGCAGTCCATTAAGGGGATTGAGCATTGAGAGCTAATGGTATAGTCTGTATTTTTCTTATCTGTGCGATCTAAGGAGGTCGTCTTCTTATGATTCTTTTACCATCAGGGTCCCCGCGGGAAGAGTGTGGGGTGTTTGGGGTCTTTGGCCAGCCCGAGGCCGCCAAGCTCACCTATTTTGGTCTCTATGCCCTGCAACACAGGGGGCAGGAGAGTGCTGGCATAGTCAGTTCCGATGGCAAGGTAGTGTATGAACACAAGGCCATGGGCCTTGTTGGCAAGGTCTTCAATGAGACCACATTAAAGGAAC
>JALTHV010000150.1 GCA_027004315.1 Deltaproteobacteria bacterium | reverse complement strand
TTCTTTTATAACATTGTAAATCAATAGGCAATTCACGATGATAACCAGTAGCATATATAAGTATAACTCCTCACATTCACATGTCTCTCTTCCTCTTAACTCTTCCCTGATCGATTGGCTTGCAGGGGATATCCTTGCCCAGGACCCAGGGGAAAGGGACCTTTCTCAAAAGGCCGTGATCTTCCCGGGCCAACGTCCGGCCCTCTATCTCCGAAGAGAGATTGGAAGGCTCCTGGGTGGCCCCTATCATCCTCCCCAGATCTTCGACATAGACAGCTTCATGGCCTATATAGCGAGCATGGCACCTGGCAGATCCACTAAGAGGGACGCTACTCAGGTAGAACTGCTGCATCTGATCTATCTCACTACAAAGGGCATGGGAAAGGGAGATGCCCATCTGTCCATGCCTGCCATGACCTCCAGCTTCGAGGCCTTTTTCTTCTGGGGCCTGAGGCTTCTGGATCTCTTTGATGAATTCGGGACAGAACTGGTTACTCCGGACCAGATCGGGCAGGCCGTACCATCGGCCTTGGTCGATGCCGGTATTACTGAAGAAGTGAGGGGACTGTGGCCCATTCTGCCTGGACTATACAGCAGGTGGCTAGAGGTACTGGACAGAGAGTCTCTCTGGTCCAGGGGCGAGAGATACCGGATAGCAGCAGAGTCTGTAGACGGGATGGAGTGGCCCTTCTCACAGGTATATCTTGCCGGTTTTGCGGACCTCAACCGGGCCGAGGAGAAGGTCTTCTCTACCTTGACCAGGATCGGAATTGCCCGGGCAGTAATACAGGATGGACCATCTCCCTGCTGGACGGACAGGGTCAAAAGGGGGCACATCGAGCGTCTAAAATCAGTATGTCATGGCACCTGGGACCACGAGGTCCCCAGATCTGGAGAGACAGACCAGACAGACGACCATGAGATAGCGCCTTCCCTTCACCTCCACCAGGGCCTTGATCTCCATTCCCAGATACAGATGGCCAGTGAGGTATTTTCCCGGTCAGACAGTAAGGGGGAGGTCATGCCGGATCAACAGGCCATAGTCCTCCCAAGGCCTGAACCCCTCGTCCCTGTGTTGAGCTGGCTATTTGAGGATGTGGCCGTGCCCTATAATATATCCATGGGCTATCCCCTTGAACGGACGCCCCCTGCCCAGTTGCTTGATTCTGTCTTTGAGGCCCAAGAGGGAAAGATAGGAACCAGGTATTATGTTCCCCATTATCTGGCCGTGCTCAGGCACCCATACATAAAAAATCTCCAACCCTGCAGGCCCTCAGGCCCTAATCAACCACCCAATCTCTCTGTCAGGCCCATGGTCTATTTTCTGGAAGACTGGCTGGCCAGGGAAAAGAGAAATTTTGCAGGGCTTGGAGAGCTTGAAGAGGCAGTCTCTCAGCTATATGAAGGGGATCCCCATGCCTCTCAGTCCCTGGTCCAGGTGCACCAGATGTGTTTCAAGGCCTTTGAGGGCCTGAGGCACGTGGGCGAGATCGCAGGGGTCCTCAGAGGCCTGCTTGAGTGGACGGTGGAGTATGGGACTGCCTCGGACTATCCCCTTTCCAGTGAGTTTATGATGGCCTTAATAGGTCTTTTAGAAGGACTCGAAAGCGGTCCTGTCTCCCGGGAGACTGCCTCGGTTTCCGGTCTTCGTCTACTCTTTGGCCACCTGGTGCGGCAGACCAGGATCCCATTTCAAGGAATTCCCTTAGAGGGCTATCAGATATTGGGTTTCCTGGAGACAAGGTGCCTGCGTTTTCAGCGAGTAATGATCTTCGATTGTAATGAGGGGGTACTTCCTCCTGAGTGCAGACCAGAGCCCTTGATGCCCCCGGACCTGCGGAAGCACCTCGGTCTCCCGGACAAAAAACGGGCAGTAGAGATCAGCCGCTATTATTTTCACAGACTACTGGCAGGGGCAAGGGAGATCCATCTATTCTATTCTGAAGACAAGGGACAGGTGAGGAGCAGGTTTGTAGAGGAACTCGTATGGGAGGCCGAGAAAAAAGCGGGCCATAGGGATGTGATTCCCATTAATACACCGATTGCGGTCCCAAGACCTGGAATCCTCTATAACTCTCCTGTGGAAAAGGATCCCCAGGCCCTTGAGTTTCTCTCTTCATTCACCTTTTCAGCCACCTCTCTTGATACCTATCTCTCATGTCCCTTCAGATTTTATGCAAAGTACGTCCTGGGCCTAGATGCACCTGAGGTTATAGGCGAAGACGAGGTCGATCCCATCCTGGTAGGCACCCTGGTGCATGAGATACTCAGGGAATTTTATCTGCCCTGTCTTAACAGGGAGATACGATTTGATGCCAATTCTGAAGAGGGCCTTGTGGACAGATCTGATGCAGCGATTGAGGGAATCTTTGGACCAATAGAGGGATGGAGCGGCAGTGTAAGACTATTCAGAGAGGTCCTGCTGTATCGTCTATCAAACTTCCTGCGTCTCGAAAGGGAATATGCACAGGGCCGAATATTAATGGGCCTTGAAGTACCATGCAGAATGGACATCTATCTTGAGGACGGTCGCAGGGTCTATATAAAGGGGGTACTCGACAGGGTAGAGAGGGACGAGAATGGCACCATCTGGGTGATAGACTACAAGACCGGAAGCAAGGCCAAGATGCCTAAAAATACCTCTACTACTCCAGATAGAGAGGCCATAAGACATGGGATAGTCTCTTTCCAATTACCCCTGTACCTGCTCCTATGTAACCGACACTATGGCCTCGGCTCCAAATGGGCAGAGATGAATGCCGCACTCTACAAGCTGAGGTGCCTTACAGACTCAAGCAATTTGAAAGCCCTTCAGCAGCACATCCTGTTCGCTGATAAGGACCTGTCGGCAGATATCGTGAACGGGTGTTACGTACCAGCCTTAAAGACACTAATTAATGAGATACTGGATCCTGCAATCCCATTTACCCCAGATCTCTCTGATCTCAGTTATTGCAGGTCCTGCCCCTACCGCAGGCACCTGTGTAGAGGTGGGTAAGATATATAAAGATAACCGATCACAGGTAACTGTTCACATTCCCTCCCGGCCAGCGGTAGCTTTTTTCAGGGTTTCAGGAGCATCGCTTGATGCACAATATCAGGGCACTCTGCGATTAATCCGCACTGAAACCCTGAAAAAAGCTACCGCTGGCCGGGGACGTGGACGGTTGCAACAGGAGGGGTGCGAACGGTTACGATCACAGGGTGCTTCTTCTGAAAACATGCTCTCGCCCCTTGTTTTCTAAGGCCTTTGCAGCATTGGACCCTCCCTGTTTGTAGAGTAGAGGCACATTCAAGTGCCTGACAACGAAACAGATTTGCTAAAAATACCTCTCTTTGCGGCCTCAAAGGCCAGAAAATAGAAATTTAAAAATCTGGCTAAAGTTTCCCTGAATGAATCCGATATAGATATCAAAAGCCAAAGATAGGACCTGGAAGGAGGTGACCTCAAAAATAAAGATGATCTAAGGTCAGGTCAAGGCTTTAAAACTCAGAAAATGATAGCAGGAGGCTATCGAGAAAATTTAGACATGGAGGTATAGCAAAATGGCACTCGTAATTAACACAAACATAATGTCTCTTGATGCACAGAGGAATCTGGCAGCAAGTACAAACAACCTTGCCAAATC
>JALTHV010000149.1 GCA_027004315.1 Deltaproteobacteria bacterium | reverse complement strand
GCCAGACCTCACACCATCCATCTCTGCTACCTCCACAGGGACCATTTAACAGAAACTTGGCACACTGGGACTGAGGGCAGAGAAATCCCATCTCCCCCAGTGTGCAGTCTCCACAGCCCTGGCAGTCTCTTTATCCAGTATTCAAAAGATCGCCTTGCAGGAAAAAGCAGGCACCAGCTCGAAGGTAACTACAAAACTGCGTCTCGTCTTGCCAAGATCCTGCCCGGAATCCCTCTGGGCCAGACGCTCCTCCATGGCCTGTCTGAGTCTTGAATGGAGGGATTGGGATATTGGGTTCATGGTGTAGGGTCTTTACTGGCGCAGTATACGTCTATCGCCTATCCGTATAGTTATCCGTTGGCTATCCAGATAGTCGAGGAGAGGGATCATGTACTTTCTGGAGAGTCCACCCGTAAGGTCACGAAAGTCCTTTATTTCAAGCCCACCCTGTCTCTTTATAAATTCGGAGACCATGTCCTTGACCCTGTCCAGGGTGCTATAGTGGTAATAGAGCCCACCCTTTAAGGGGACCAGGACCTTTTCCCTGACCATGAGATCAAATATGCGGTCTGCCGCTGCCTCGTACCCCTTCATTAGGGTAATGGCATCTCTGCGGGATGGAGGCTGGAGGCCGGCCTGTTTGAAGGTACGTTCAAGCCGTTTTTTGATCTCTTCTTCCTCTTTTCCCAGGGCTACCTGGTGGGTAGAGATCTGTACCAGGTCCTTCTCCTGTAATATCTTTCCCGAGGCCACGAGATCGGAAAGGAGCCTTTGAAACAATTTTTGGTCTTTGAGTGTGGGAAAGAGACGTGATCTGAGCTCTTCTTTGGCCAGACCCTGGACCAGGGGATTGTCTCTGTGAAAGGCATTCAGGATCTCCTCTGTCCGCCCCTTCAAGGCCTCATAGACCTTCCTATGGACAAATCTCTTCTCTCCGCCCTCAAGGCCTATAATCCTCCCGGATCTCAAGAGGTGATCAAGCTCCCGGTCAAGTTGTTTCCCATAGACAGTAGCACGCATTGCAATCTCTGCCTCTGTGAGCCCCCTCACACCGGCCTGTCTCAGGTGATACTCAATGATATCAGTCGGTCCACTCCTGGCCAGGGACTCGAGCTCTGCCCAGAGCTCAGGCCTGGTCCGCTTCCGTTTCCTGGGGACAGGATTGAGGATCATCCCACCACCTATAGTCCTGATGGGCGAATAGCTCCTTATGACATAGTTGTCTCTGGAAAGGACTGCTACCGGCTTCTCCAGCCTTATCTGGATATAGGCCTTTGACCCCGGAGAAACCTCCATTCCCTGGAGCAAGACCCTCCCAATTACCTCGGTTGTACCTACGTGAAAACGCACTGGCCTCCTGTGTCTCAGGGGACGGCCTGCACTGGCAAGATACAGAAGTTCCAGATCCAGGAGATAGCTTGGATGCAGGCTGCCAGGGGTGGCTATGACATCTCCCCTCTTTATATGCTCCCTGGCGATACCCTGCAGGTTGAGGGCAGTACGCATCCCTGGCCGAGCCTCCTGGATATCGTGTCCATGGGACTGGATGCCACGGATCCTGGCAGTTATTCCCGTGGGATAGATAGAGACCTCATCTCCCAGCCTGATCTGACCGGATATGGATGTACCTGTGACTACTGTACCAAAACCTCTTATACTAAATACCCTGTCAACTGGGAGCCGATAGGGCCCGACTACAGACCTGGGGACCACCTCTGCAACCATCTTTTCCAGGACCTTGAGGAGTTCATCAAGGCCCTCTCCAGTGGTAGAGGAGACGGCCAGCAGGGGGGCATCCTCCAGGAATGTGCCGGAGACAAATGCGCGGGTGTCCTCGGTGACCATCTCCAGCCACTCCTGATCCACCAGGTCCTTCTTGGTCAGGACAACGATCCCCTTTTTGACTCCAAGTAGTTGGCATATCTCCAGATGTTCCCTGGTCTGGGGCATGACCCCTTCGTCGGCAGCTACCACAAGGATTACAAAGTCTATCCCTGTGGCCCCAGCCACCATATTCTTCACGAAGCGTTCGTGGCCCGGGACATCTACTACCCCTACCTGCTGGCCTGAGGCAAAAGAGAGATGGGCAAAGCCGAGCTCTATGGTAATACCCCGCTCTTTCTCATCCTTTAGGCGGTCGGTATCTATACCGGTGAGGGCCTTTACCAGGGTAGTCTTTCCGTGATCAATGTGGCCGGCCGTACCGATAATGATGGTCCTGGTATCCATATCTCAGTCTGCCTCTATACCTTCACCCGGGGGAACAGGGGCGGTATCTTTGAAGTCTTGGTCCCAGGTGCCAGAAGCCCCCAGTGCCTGGCTGCCTCAAAATTCAGGTCCTTTTGTGGATCAAGGCCCAGTGCCTCCTGCATCCTCCTGGCGCTTGTTGGCATTACAGGGGCTATCAGGATGGAAAAGATTCGCAGCGCATCAAGAAGGCTATAGAGCACGTCTCTCAACTGGCCTGACTTGGCAGGGTCCTTGGCCAGTACCCATGGGGCAGAGGTGTCAATCACCTTGTTGGCCACGTTTATTACCTCCCAGACCCCCTGAAGCGCCTTGTGTACTGCAAAGGACTCCATGGCCTCTTTCCAGACAGGCACCAACCTGACTACTGCCTCCCTCAGGTCCCTCTCTGGTCCTTCAAGACCTTGAGGTGCAGGGACCTCTCCACCTAGATATTTCTGGACCATAGTCAGGATACGGCTTACCAGGTTTCCAAGGTCATTGGCAAGATCGGCATTTATCCTCAGTCTGAAGGACTCCTCGCTAAATCTGGCATCCAGACCAAAGGTCATCTCTCTCATCAGGCAGTATCTGGTCGCATCTACCCCAAACGCATCTACCAGGTCCCTTGGTCTTATCACGTTTCCCAGGCTCTTGGACATCTTCTGATCCTGGATCTGCCAGTAGCCATGGACGTGGATATGCCTGTATGGCCCGAGCCCAAGGGCCTTGAGCATAGTGGGCCAATATATACAGTGTGGCTTCAGGATATCCTTGGCTATCACGTGTTCGGCCACTGGCCAGAATTTTGAAAAATTGGGGCCATCGGGAAAGCCAAGTCCTGTAAGGTAGTTGATCAGGGCATCAAACCAGACATAGGTCACAAATTTGTCGTCAAAGGGGAGAGGGATACCCCAGGTAAGCCGGCTGGAGGGCCTTGAGATACAGAGGTCATCTAAGGGGTCTTTTAAAAAAGAGAGCACTTCGTTTCTGTAACGCTCAGGTGTAATAAACGATGGATGTCTCTTTATATAGTCCACCAGCCAGTCCTGATAGCGACTCATGAGAAAGAAATAGTTTTTTTCCTTTAGCCTTACCGGAGGGATACCGTGGTCAGGGCACTTTCCGTCTACCAATTCCCGCTCCATATAGAAGCGTTCACATCCAAAGCAGTATAGTCCTTCATACTCCTTGAAGACTATATCTCCCTTATCATAGACCTCCTGAAGTATGCGCTGGACAGTGGCGATATGGTCTGGATCTGTAGTGCGAATGGATCTATCAGGGCCTATATCCAGGAGGGCCCAGGAATCTCTGAAGATGGAGTTTATCCTGTCCACATAGGTCTTTGGATCTATTCCCTGCTTCTTGGCCGCCTGCAGGATCTTGTCTCCATGTTCATCTGTGCCAGTCAGGAAGAAGGTTTCATCTCCGAGCAGTCTGTGAAATCTGTTCTCTACATCTGCGACCACAGTTGAATAGGCATGCCCAAGATGTGGTTCTGCATTCACATAATAGATAGGTGTGGTTATATAAAATCTATTTTTCATTAGGTCCTTTCTTGCCTCTTCCTTCATGTCTATCACAAGGCCTCCCAAGGTCAGACATAGCTCCTGATGGCTGTAGATATGCCCCATATTCATAGGTAAGACAGCACAGCAATCTTCCACAGGGCCCTGATATCTTATTCGGATTTAGAGGGAGATTTTGGTCTTTGGCCATCTTTATAGATACAGGTACAAAGCCCTGGAGGAATTTGGCACAGCACAACTCCCGTCCACAGAGCCCTATCCCACCTATCATTTTGGCCTTTTGCCTGATGCCTATCTGTCGCATTTCCACCCGTGTCCGCAGGGTCCTTACCAGATCCTTTACCAGCTCACGAAAATCTACTCTACCCTCTGCAGAATAGTAGAATATAGTCTTGCTTCCATCAAAAAAACTCTCTACCCTGACGAGTTTCATTGAAAGACCAAAGGAATAGATACGTTCTATACACAGGTTATAGGCGGCCTTTTCCCGATCCAGATTTTGATAGTACAACTGTATCTCATGGGTACTGGCCAGGCGCTCTACCTTAGGAAGATGGGCCTTTATGGGCATTTCTATTGCGACAGGATGTCCCATTATCTGTCCTACCTCGGTCCCGTGATCCGTGGGGACTAGCACCCACTCTCCATCCTTCATAGAGATGTTGTTTGCACTGTAATGATGTGGCTGCCATCTTGGCCTGAAGCGGACTGCAACCAAGACTGTAGATATATTATTTTGCTTGGCACTAGCCAATTCTTTGAGCCTATTCTGCCCTTTTTTCTTTTTTTTCCCCATGATTTGATTTTAGTGAAAATACATAACTTCTCAATACAGCCTTATCCGAACGTCATTCCGGCGAAAGCCTTAATCCAGGCACCTTGCCCTGACTTATTGAGAAGTTACAAAAATACCTATCTGCTGCTTGGATAATCATCCCTTGGTGCACATTGCGGGAGTCCCGTGGTTTTTTTTGGTCTTTGGAGCTGGAGAAGCCCCGGCTCTGGAACAAATGGGAAGAGAACGGGGAGGGTATCCCCAGCCCCAAAGACCTTTCTAATGTTGTATCAAATTAGCTTTGAATCCTGAAAAAGGCAACCCGCCGCATAACCCTGGGTAAAGATTTTCATCGCAGGTGTCGATATCTCGTTAAAGGGGGCAGGGTCCTAGACAATCTATTTCTAATGGGAGGTATATTATGTTAAAAAGCATCTTTGGATCTGTTATTTTGGTCCTTTTTTTATTTATTTCTGCCTTTGCTGGAGTCAATATCAATAGCGCGGATGAAGCCGCCCTTGAATCAGTAAATGGAATTGGACGGGCAAAGGCAGCCGCCATAATAAAATATAGAAAAGATCATGGTCCGTTTAAGACACTAAATGAACTTTTGAAAGTCAAAGGTATTGGGCCAAATGTGCTTAACAAAATCAAAGGGCAGGTAGAAATTCCAGAATAAATCTGGATTCCTTTCTCGATACCCTGCCTTTTTTTTGCATTTGCCTTCCTTAATGAATAGCTATAGAATACAGTTCACTTTACTTTACGTCCCCGGCCAGCGGTAGAGAATGTAAATGCTTACAATGTTTCATTTTAAAAGAATCAATTCGTATAAGTTGGGTATGACTTTAGGTATAGCAGGTATGTTGGTTCTGTCTCTATATGAGATATCGATGGCTGCGAATACCCCCAAGAGGGTCCTTAGAGGAAACATGACAGAGGTCTATAATGTAGTACCAGGAGATGCCTCAAATCTCTTTGAAATGTTTAAAAAAGGTATGTGGTATGGAAGGGCCCGCATGAACTTTTTTAAATGGTATTGGGATGAAGAGACCAAGAAGCATCCTATAAATCCAACGGGCTTTGGTATCGGAGGCAGCCTGATCTACAAGACAGCACCATTTTATGGGATAAGCGGTACCCTGGGCCTCTATACATCTCAGCAATTGGGATTACTCAATAGCGATGATGCCAGGTATGGGAAGTCTGGCAAGGACACGTTTTCCCGTTATAAGGTCTGCAAGAGTCATGACTGGGGGATGACCGTACTTGCTCAGGCCTATCTGCAGTATCATTTTTTAAAGACAGATATAAAGTCAGGCCGAATGATATACGAAAGCCCCTTTACCAAGTCCAATGATACAAAGATGATCCCAAATACATTCCAGGGCGTAGCAGTTGTCAGTAGATATCTTCCTGATACAGCCCTAAATTTGGCCTACTTTAACAGAGAAAAATTAAGAGACCATACAAAATTTCACGACGTGATTACATACAATTGGGGCGATTCCCCTAAATGGTATGATAAATGGAACAATCAAGACGATTCTGCCGTGCACAAAGGCCTATCTTATAAAAATTTAAGGAAAGCAGGTGTCCATATACACAATACATTATTCATTGCAGGTGTTACTAACGAGTCTATCCATCACTTAAGGCTTGATCTTTGGTTTGCCGTAGTGCCTGATCTCTTTCATACTATGTTGAATGAGGTCAACTATGCAATACCCTTGGGTGGAGGTTGGACTCTTACCCCGGGATTCAGGTTTATGGAGCAGTTTGATGATGGAGCAGGAGATATTGGTGGTGCTGCCCTTTCTGGTAAACTGGCTGGAAAAAGGGGATCGGCATTGGGATATCATAATGCCGACAGTGTCAAGGCCAGGTTATATGCAGGACGTATAGTATTGAAAAAGGGAGCAGGGAAGATCCATTTTGGTTATACCAAAGTGACAGACGATGCAGATTTTATCAGCCCATGGAGGGGATTCCCCACAGGGGGTTATACCCGTTCAATGGGGACGTATAACTGGCTGGCAAATACCAAGAGCTGGATGGTAGAGGGTGCATATGATTTTGGCAAGGCAGGGCTTATCAAGGGATTCCGGGCAGCCTTGGACTATACCTCCATGAATTATGACGACAATAAAGAGAGGCTCGGCTCTATCAGTAAGACAGACAGACACGCCATACACCTAGACGCATGGTACAGATTACCTGTCAGGCAATATGTAGAACTGAAAGTAAGGCTTAAGCATGTAGGGGCAACCAGGAGATCCGACGGAAGCGACCCTTCTTATAGTGATCTGAGGGTTGAGCTAAACTATCTCTTTTAATCCACAGATTTCGCAGATTACACGGATTACTCTAATCATCTTGATACCCCGTGGCCTGCCATGTGGTAGTAGTTCATTTGTAACCTTTCACTCCCCCTCTCAAAATGTAACTGTTCACGTCCCCGGCCAGCGGTAGCCTTTTCCCAGGGTTTCAGGAGCATCGCCTGATACACAAGATCAGGGCACTCTGCCTATTAATCCGCACTGAAACCCTGGAAAAAGGCTACCGCTGGCCGGGAGAAAATGCGAACGGTTACGTTCATTCCACTGCTATATCTTACCTATATCACCTGATTCCGTTCAGATATTTCATTAAGTCCCCGTCTGTAGAGATCACTAGTGTAGTGTTGTTATCCAGGATCTTCCGGTAGCTCTCCATGGTCTTGGTGAACTGATAGAACTTGGGGTCCTTGTTATAGGCAGCGGCATAGATGTCCGCTGCACGTGCATCGGCCTTGCCTTTTATCTCCTGGGCCTTGAGATAGGCCTCGGATTTAATGGTCTTAAGTTCGCGTTCCTCTTCTCCAGAGATCCTTGCCGCCTCTCCTGCACCTTCGGAACGGAAGCGTTCAGCAATACGTTTTCTCTCAGAGATCATCCTGGCATAGACCTCTTTCCTTACCGCATCTACATAGTTGATCCGTTTAAACTTGAAATCCAGTATTTTTATGCCGAGGTCCTTGGTACGTGCAGACGCGGCCTTCAATACCTCTTTTGCCAACTCTTCTCTGCCAAAATGAATGCGTTTTAGAGGTTCTGTATCTGTCATTTCCCATGTAGAGTTACTGCTGGTTAGGCCCTTTGGATTTGTACTCCTTACCAGCTCTATCAGGTCATGTTTTGCCACAACGTTTCGGGTCTCGCCATCCAGGATGTCATCCAGCCTGGACTGGGCCCTGCGTTCGTCTCTCAGACGCTGAAAGAACAGGAGCGGATTGCTTATACGCCAACGGGCATAGGTATCTACCCAGATGAATCTCTTGTCCTTTGTTGGGATCTGATTGGGGTTACCATCCCAGGCCATGAAGCGTTTGTCAAAATAGTTGACAGTCTGGATAAATGGCAGCTTCATGTGCAGCCCTGCCCTAGTTATGGGCCTTCCTACAGGTTTTCCAAACTGGGTGATGATTGCCTGCTGTGTTTCGTTTACAGTAAAAAAAGTCCCCCCCAGTATGGATATGCCAATAATTGCGGCTATCAATAGGATGCTAGATAGAATTTTCATGGCCTTACCCCGGCATTAAGTGAAAAGAGCGGAAGGATGCCCTTCATCCCCTTATCTATAATTATCTTGTGTTTAATCTTTGGATATATGCTGTCCATTGTCTCCAGATACATCCTTCTCTCAGTTACATTTGGGGCCATCTTGTATGCCTTAAGTATCGATTCAAAGAATTTGGCGTCCCCTATAGCACGGTTTATGCGATTTGTGGCATATCCTTTGGCCTTTTCTATGGTCTGGAGGGCCCTCCCCCTGGCCCTTGGAATAATCCGGTTATATTCTGCCTTGGCATTGTTGATCATCTTTTCCCGCTCCTGTTGCGCCTGGTTTACCTCATTAAAAGATGGCTTTACCGGGTCAGGCGGGTTTACGTTCTGGAGAACGACCTGATCTACCTCTATCCCCATCTCATACTCATTACAGAGTTTTTGAAGGCGTGTCTTTACCTTATCAGCTATTTCCTGTCTCCCCACAGTAAGGACATCATTTACTGTCTCATCCCCTACGACCTCTCTCATTATTGCCTCGTTCATGTCCCTAAAGGTGGCCCTCTGATCTCTGACCTTGACCAGAAATTTATAGGGATCTCTGATACGGTACTGAGTAGACCAGTTCACCACGGCAACATTCAGGTCACCAGTAAGCATCAGGGATTCATCCTTGAGATCGCGTGAGGCATACCGTGTCCGGACGCCAGCCAGCTCAGTACGAAAACCAAATTCTTCCTTTAGTTGACGTTGCACAGGTACCTTGATGACCTTCTCTATAGGATCAGGCAGTTTAAAATTCAGACCTGGAGGTGCCTCCCTGACATACTTGCCAAAGCGAAAGATCACCCCAACCTCTTCCGGTTCAACAGTAAACCACAGGTTCCAGAAAACAATTGCTACCAGCACTAGCGCAATTAATCCTATTACCGAACGTAACTGTGGACCAGAAGGTATAAATTGATGTAATTCCGCAGTATTTAGTCTTTGCGGGTCCATTAAATCCTCCCTTTCCCCGCTTGGCGAGAAATGTTAGATGAAATATTTTAGTAAAAAGAGTCTAGCATGAATAGCCTCATTAGTACAATATAGGATTCTAATCCCAAATTATGCACTTCGAGTATCGAACAAAATAATTCCTTTTACAATTTCAGAGATTATCGTTAATATAATGTCAAAAATGTTCACTTAAATGGTGACAGGTTCCAACAGCAAAAATGTTCGGCATTTGAAGCCACAAGGGGCAGCCAATTTTACCAAATCTGCTTTGTTACCTGCCTGGCGGCAGACAGGTCAGGCACTTGAAGTACCATAGTGTAACTTCTCAATAAATTCTGGCAATACAGTGTTCCCCCTCACCCAAACCCTTTCCCCTGGGGGAGAGGGCAGGGTGAGGGAGTTAGCCTTGTAGGGATAAAAGCATGTTGAAAAAAGAAGCAGCCTGTAATCGGTTACCAAAATGGGAGCCCCAACTTATTGAGAAGTTACACCATAGTACGTCCGCGTACCTTTCGCCTTGCACCTTTGGCAAACTTGGCTGCTGCATAATTTGGGTTAATAGAAGGAGGAATCCGATATGGGCATCCATACAATAGCTACAAGACCCTTCAAAGACCAAAGGCCAGGTACTTCAGGCCTTCGGAAAAAGGTGAGTCGCTTTCAGCAGCCTGGTTATCTGGAGAATTTTGTGCAGTCCATCTTTGATGTTATAGGTGGCCTGGACGGAAAGACCATCGTCCTTGGAGGAGATGGACGTTACTACAATAGGGAGGCCCTTCAAACTATTATCAAGATAGCCGCTGCCAACGGTATAGGCCGGACTATGGTGGGTCTGGGAGGGATTATGTCTACTCCTGCGGTCTCCTGTGTGATCAGGAAATACTCTCTAAAGGGAGGCATTATCCTCTCTGCAAGTCACAATCCTGGAGGGCCTGAGGGAGATTTTGGGGTCAAGTATGACATCGAAAATGGTGGCCCTTCTCCAGAGCACATAACAGAGGCCATTTACAGGCGGAGCCTTGAGATCGACAGCTATCGAATCTTTGATTCCCCTGACGTGGACTTGGACCGATTGGGTGAGAGCCAACTGGGAGATATGGTCGTAGAGGTCTTTGATCCCGTTGATGACTACGTGGAGCTTATGAAACAGCTCTTTGACTTTGGAAAGATAAAAGATCTTTTGAGCTCCGGGAGGTTTTCCATGGTATTTGATGCCATGAATGCCGTTACAGGCCCGTATGCCAAGGCCATCTTTGAAGATGGTCTCAATGCACCTGCAGGGACAGTAATCGATACGGTCCCCCTCCCTGACTTTGGCGGAATCCATCCGGATCCCAACCTGAAATATGCACGAAGGCTTGTAGAGATCATGGACTCAGAAGATGCACCTGACTTCGGTGCCGCCTCTGATGGGGATGGTGACCGCAACATGATCCTCGGGAGGCATTTTTTTGTGACGCCAAGCGATAGCCTGGCGGTCCTTGCCGCCAATGCCCGCCTTGTCCCTGGGTATTCCAGGGGCCTATCAGGTATCGCGAGGTCCATGCCTACAAGTATGGCAGCAGATATGGTGGCTGAGGACCTGGGGATCCCATGCTATGAGACGCCCACTGGATGGAAGTTTTTCGGCAATCTGCTCGATGCCGGCAAGGTGACCCTCTGTGGTGAAGAGAGTTTCGGCA
>JALTHV010000148.1 GCA_027004315.1 Deltaproteobacteria bacterium | reverse complement strand
CGTATCTGGGCTACAACCTGAAATGTCCCCTCTTTTCTGACAGGAGGGTGAGGCAGGCCATTTCCTATGCCATAGACAAGAAAGAGATTATCCGGGGGGTACTCCTGGGATATGGGGTAGCAGCGACCGGCCCCTACAAGCCGGATGCATGGTTCTACAACCCCAATGTCAGGCGCTATCCATACGACCCTCAAAGGGCAATTAAATTGCTTGCTGAGGCCGGGTGGAAGGACAGAGACGGAGACGGCTGGCTGGATAAGGGAGGCAGGCCATTTTCATTTACAGTCATAACCAACCAGGGGAATCTCTTGAGAAATCGGACGGCCCAGATCATACAGTACCGCCTCAGGCAGATCGGGATAAAGATGAAGATCCGGACTATCGAGTGGACGGCCTTTATCAATGACTTCATAGACAAGAGGCGGTTCGAGGCAGTCATACTGGGCTGGACACTGGGGCAGGACCCGGATATCTATGATATATGGCACTCCTCCAAGACTGGAGAAAAGGAGCTCAACTTCATCAGCTACAAAAACCCTGAGGTAGATCGTCTGCTCGTAGAGGGACGGAGGACCTTTAATCGCAATAAACGAAAAAAGATCTACTGGCGTATCCAGGAGATCCTGGCCGAGGACCAGCCATACACCTTCCTCTATGTCCCCATGGCCCTCCCTGTGATACATCGGCGTTTCAGGGGGATCAGACCTGCCCCTGCCGGCATAAGCTACAATTTTATACGTTGGTGGGTGCCAAAGGACGAGCAGAAATATATAATGCCTTAATTTAGCTAATTAGGCTAAAAGGTACAGGCCAACTATATACCTCAGCCCATCGGTGAATTTTTTAGACAAAGAAGCTCTGCATTACCCTTCTGAATTCCCGGCCACGCCAGGCAACAGCAGGCCTTGTAGGCCCGGATGTGAGGACATCTTTTCTAAGAAAGCCTAAGAAATCAGAGACTCTTGGGATAACTACCCTTACTACAGGGAACCCCAGCACCGGATGGGTACAGTCTAATAGTATACAATCAGTATTAAGAACCCTACATATCCTTTTAATCTCCTCAATTTCACCCAAAATATCTCTTATCTTGCAGGCCTTATAGGTCTTTTTTTCCCCTTTTTCCAGAAAAGAGATATCTTTTGGAGAGATGCCGCACTTCATCAACATATAAAAATCCTTGACCTGAGATCTGGGGACAACGGCCCTGTCCAGCTCTGGGCGAGGAGTCAGCAGGGTATCTCTGCCCTGCATGCTTTCTGTAAAGCACCTCGTCAGGGCTTCATCCAGATTAAACGATACACCAGGTATCAATATCCTGTATTCCAGACGATCAGGACGCAGGTTGTTATTTTTGAATAGGACGCCTGTGCAGGGCAACAACCTGCCAAGGGAGAGATCTTTGATTATTACATCGACATTCTCTCTGGCAAAAAAACTGATCATATCCTGTATGTCTGCATTGTCTATAGAATCCGGATCAATCGAAGGAACTATTGTCTCAGATTTAATTATCTGGATCTGAGAATAACGTTCAAATATTTCACAGGTGGCCTGGATCATCGCCTCTTCAATGGTATTCCCTGCTGCCGCGCCGTTGGACCCGTGAATATATGTAACAAAACTGACCGGGACCTTTACCTGCCTTTCCTTGAGTATTGAAAAGCCATCGACCCAATGCCTGGCCATCCTGCTGTCCTTGAGATCTCTGATATCCTTATCTGATAGGTAGATCTCATCTGCAAGCAGATCCTCTATCCTGAGGGGATTTTCCAGGTCATCCTGGTGGGAATATACATACCCCTTTATCCATTCATAGTTCAGAAATCTCTTGGTCTCTCTATTATAGAGGGCGGGGACATTAAACCTCACCTGCTCTTCAAAGAATGGATAGAATAGCCCTACACTGAGACGCTCAGCCAGCTCTGCATATGCGCTGGCCTCGGCCAGCTCAGGCGTAATGCCCTTGCCATTACAGACTATCTTTATTGAATTGATCCATACCTGTCCCCAATAGATATTGTCTGATACCCGGAAGGGATGATATTCTGCCTCCAGGCCCAATCTCTGTAAGCCATCCCTTATTCTCCTTACCGTATTAGAGGGAACATCACACTTGCCATACTCATTTCTGATATAATTTTGGAATTTCATTAGACCTGTCTTACCCACACTTCAATCCAGACATAACGGCTAGCTATACATTAACTACATACTTCTCTTTGTAACTGTTCACAATCTCTCCGGCCAGCAGTAGCATTTTGAAGGGTTTCAGGAGCATCGCCTGATGCACAAGGTTAGGGCCTCTGCTTATTAATTTGCACTGAAACCCCTCAAAATACTACCACTGGTCGGAGATATGAACGGTTGCAACAGGAGGTGTGAACGGTTACTTTCTTTTTCCTGCCCTATATAACATGATCAAGATAGACTTAAAAGCGCTGCCTTAAGTGCTCGACATTTAGGCAGAGGCGGTATAATTTATATCATAACCGTTTATGTCTCCGGCCAGCGGTAGCCTTTTTTCAGGCTTTCAGGAGCATCGCTTGATGCACAAGATCAGGGCACTCTGCCCATTAATCCGCACTAAAACCCTGAAAAAAAGGCTACCGCTGGCCGGGAGGAAATGTGAACGGTCACATTATATCCTGCTATGGCATTCCTCGTATATCTCATAAAAAAAATGCTTACCCTTGTGCCGACCTTCTTGGGGATAACCTTCATATCCTTTATGGTGATGCACTTGGCCCCTGGAGAACCCATGAGCCTACAGACAGATCTTAATCCCAAGATGACTCCTGAGATGAGGGCACGTCTGAGGGCACAGTACGGCCTGGACCGACCCCTGTATATACAGTACTGGAAATGGCTTAAGGGCCTTGCCGTCCTGGATTTGGGGCGGTCTTTTGCCCCGGACAGAAGACCTGTGTGGGACAAGATCAAGGAACGGCTTCCGGTAACCATCCTGATAAATACCCTGGCCATAGGGCTGATAATTGTGATAGCAGTCCCCCTGGGTGTGGCTGGCGCTGTACGTCAACGCAGCCTTTTTGATGAGGTCACCACGGTCTTTGTCTTTGTTGCCTATGCGGCCCCTGCCTTTTGGGTGGCCCTGCTCCTTATGCTCTACTTCGGTGTACACCTGGGCTGGCTCCCCATTTCAGGGCTCCATAGCCTCATAGGGTATAAAGAGATGTCATGGGGAGAAAAGCTGCTGGACTGGTGCCGCCACCTGATATTGCCGGTGTTGGTATCTGCCCTGGGCGGACTTGCCGGGCTGTCCCGCTATACCAGGTCCTCAATGCTTGAGGTCTTGAGGCAAGACTATATCACTACTGCCAGGGCCAAGGGACTGCCAGAGAAGAGGGTAATCTATCACCATGCCCTGAGAAATGCCCTCTTGCCCCTGATAACTATCCTGGGTCTCTCCATCCCGGGCCTCATAGGGGGCAGTGTAATTTTTGAGTCTATTTTTGCAATACCAGGGGTGGGCCAGCTCATGTGGTCAAGCGTCATGGCCAGGGATTACCCTGTACTCATGGGGAATCTGGTCATAGTCTCTGTGCTGACACTGCTTGGGAACCAATTGGCCGATATCGGATATGCACTCGCAGATCCGAGAATTCGCACAGGCATTCAAAGGGGAGACTAG
>JALTHV010000147.1 GCA_027004315.1 Deltaproteobacteria bacterium | reverse complement strand
AAGAAAAGTGTGCATTTCGTGAAAAAATAGGTAGGGGCGTGCCCTGCCCCTAGATCTTTGTGGTGGTATTTCCCTCTTGATTTTGGAGATCTAATTTTTTGCAATGGGACAGCAGGAGGACAAAAAGGCGATTGTACTTGCGTATTTTGGGACAAGTTGTCCCTATGCGCTAGTGGCCGTTATGGACATATATACAGAGGTGCAGAAGGCCTTCACCGATGTCGAGGTAAAGGTGGCCTTCACCTCCAATATTGTACGGAGGATATGGCATAAACGCCAGGATGACCGGGCATTTCTTGCAGGGCATAGAGATATCCCTAAGGATATCCTGTACGTAAAGGGTCCTCTGGCAACAGTGGCAGACCTGCAGGATGAAGGCTATCGATCCATAATCGTCCAGCCTACACATATATATGATGGCGAGGAATATAGCGACCTCTGTGAATATGTGAGGAACCTAAACCACATCAGGACCATCAAGGCCAAATACATGCCATTTAAAAAGCTGGTTATCGGAAGGCCGGCCCTTGGAAAGAATGGACCTGAATATGATTATCATAGGGATATGGAGGTTGCTGCAAAGGCACTGTGTAGAGATGTGGCCCTTGCCAAAAAAGACAATGCTGCCCTTGTGTACATGGGGCATGGAAATAAATTTTACAGTACTGGCGTGTATGCCGAATTCCAGCAGGTGATGCGGCACGAATATCATAGCGCCCAGATCTATATAGGTACAGTAGAGGGGTTCCCTTCGCTGGATGATGTGGTCTCTGCTGTAAGGCATGCCCACATCAAAAAGGTCCTGCTGAAGCCGCTGATGATTGTTGCAGGCGACCATGCCAGAAATGACATGGCAGGGGATGGAGATGACTCCTGGAAAAATACCTTTAGGAGGGCCGGAATCCGTGTCATATGCGACATCCATGGGCTTGGTGAAGACAAACAGTGGGCCCAGATCTATGTCCAACATATAAGAGACGTTGCACACGACAGCCATATAGAACTGTAGAATAGGTAAGAGAGAATTAAACAGGCCTTGCCTTGACAGCCCAGTGCAGGCCTATTAAGTAACACAAATTATGATATTGTGTTATGGACTTTTAGACGCAAAAAGGTGGCTAGTCTTCCTGGTTTTTTCTCTCTTTCTGGCCGGATGCAGTCCTGGCGGCCAGCCAGGTATAGAAAAAATAGAATTCGGTCGTGGCGTCATAGGTATTGAACTGAATAGGAAGGTCCTGGTCCAAAATATAGATATCTACCAGGGCCAGAGAGAAGTGGCGTCGAAAGAGATCGAGAGAGATGTAAGGAAGGCCTTTCTCAATCTCAAGTGGCAGAGAGGGAAGGCCTATCGGATTGAGATATGCCTCAGATCTCAGCCCCTTTCCCTGGTAATTACCTGCAGGGCACCCAGGCAGCCATCGCCCATCGTCTTGGCAAGGTTTGACCTGGAGGATGTGGATCCCCATGAGCTCTGGGATTACTGCTATATTGGAGGGATCGTGGCCATCTCGCCCAGAGGCAATTACCTGGCTGTGGGTAGCGAAAAGGGGTACCTGCGCCTGATTGATATAGAAGAGAGGCAGGTAAAATGGACTAAGAGAATAGGAGAAGGACGTATTGTTGCCATGGGATTTTCGCCGGATGGTAGGTATCTGGCCATGGGGGAGCAGAGCCGTGATGCCTTTCTCTATCTCTATGACCTTGCAGGCCACCTCCTCTGGAGGGTTAAGACATCCTCTGATGTAGGCACTATAGGGACAGGAGAAAATAAATATCACTTACCTGTAGTAAACAGCCTGATCTTTGGTCCAGGTGTCACCAGACCGAGGATCTATATCCTTGCCAGACATTACATGGGATCTGTGAATAGACACTATTCCTTTAAAGGAAAGGTCTACTGCCTCGATCTGAAAAGCGGGCAGACCATCTGGTCCTGGCCTCAAAGGGGCTGTATGGATGCCGCTCCAGATGCCCTCCGGATGGATAGCCAGGGCAGATATCTCCTCTTCAGCGATTATTGGAAGGGCAGTTCCTATAATAAGTCTCTCTATTGCCTGAAGGCATCAAATGGACAGCTCCTATGGTCCTGGGACTTCAGGCACCTCTTTCCTGAAAAAAGGCTAGGTATCTGGCATGGCGTCGATATCTCCCCTGACGGCCGTTATGTGGCGGCCTTTAGCAGTGATGGCCGCGGCTTTCTCCTGGACAACAGGAGACTTATAAAAACTGGTGGGAAGAGAGGAATAGTCTGGGAAAGGCCCATCTCTACACCTATCCTGGTAAACGGTCTAACCATCTATGGCTTCCCGGCCCTGGCCAAGATCGGAGAAGATTACATTGCCTTTCTCACAGGAAATACCAAGGCATGTCAAGGCAAGAGACGGCCTGCTATAGAATATCCAAATGCCAATTCCCTGTTTGTCTATGATATGAAAGGGAACCTGGAATGGACTTCAGAGCTTGGTGGGGCGAGCTATACCGACAGGATCCATACCTCGGCTGACAGTCGTTATATCATTATACCTATCCGATATAACAGGGTAAAGGCCAAATCCCTGGTCCAGGGCCTGTACCTCTTTGACAGCTCCAGGACCGGGGAATCTTTCCACAAACTTGTCTGGTTTTTTCATACAGATGGCATGTGTCTGTCGGCAGATATCTCACGAGATGGAAGATATATCGCTGCACTGGAATACCCCCTCGATATAGATATAAGAAAAGAATTTCAGGATATAAGAGGAAGACACAGGGTATACATACTGAGGTGAGGAGAGACAGCTCGTAAACGGCTACTACTTTTGCAATGCTGCAGTTACAGTTGCATTATGTGTCTCCGGAATAATTCCCAAAGAGTGGTCTCGCTGGAGAAATCTATCTACGGCCTTGCTAATTACTTTTTCATGTGCAGAGAGGGACCCTTCATCGTGAGTCTTTAAGAAGATCCTTCACACTCTCAGCAATGCTTTCGCCATCAAGGCCTTGGAGGCGATACAGATCTATTGGCCTGCCTGAGGAGCCGTAGTGTGTCACTCCTAGAGGGAGAAGGCGCTGGCTTACTCGTGCTGCCACCAACACACTAGCCACCATAGACCCAAGACCTGTATAGACCACGTGATCTTCAACTGTTATAAGCGGTCCTTTTTTGGCTGCCTCAAGTATTGCCTCTCTGTCTAGTGGCTTGAGAGAGGCCATATTGAGCACCCCGACCGATATACCCTCTGAGGCAAGCATTGACCATGCATTAAGGACATGGGGTACGACTGAACCATAGGTGATCAGAGTGGCCTCTTCACCCCTCCTCAGCCAGTCTCCGTGCCCAGGCTGGAAGGTATAGTCTCTGCCAAAAAATGGATCTCCATCCTCTGTGGTCACACTATACATCTTAGACCTGCCCATCCCTACGAAGACATTACCTGGAGTAGTGGCCACATAACGGACTATCCGGTCAGTCTGATTGGGATCTGCTGGCATGAATACAGAAAAACCAAAGAGATTGTTTAGGAGCCCAAGATAGTCAATCCCCTGATGTGTAGGACCGTCTTCTCCGACATCCAGACCAAGGTGGGTAGACACAACCTTGAGATTGGTCTTATTGAGGTCATTTAGTCGATGCTGGTTGTAGGTCTCTGCCACGGCAAAGACCCCAAAAGTGCTAAAGAAGGTGACCAATCCCTCCCTGCTTACAGCACCGGAACAGGTAGCAGCATGGTGTTCCTCTATCCCTGTCTCTATAAAGCTATTGGAGGAGACCTTATGAAATCCCTGCATCTTTACTGATCCCTCCAGATCACAGCTAAATCCTATGATCTTGGGGACAGAACCTGGCAAGTTGTTTCTTTGGGCCAAGTCTTTTAGGGCCGCACCATAGGCAGAACGGCAGTCTGTCTTTATCTCAGGGCCATAGACTATAGGCTGTCCGGAGTCAATAGAGGGAAGGACTGTCTCTATCTCCTTGCAAATTCTCTCTATCGGGTGCCCAGACCTCTTATCTGACCAAAAATCAAGTAGCCCTGGATCTTGGCCCAGTTCTTTCAGGGCAGCCTTGGCATCTTCCCCTTTCAATGGAGACCCGTGATATGCAGCCTTGTTCTCCATAAAGGAGATGCCTTTCCCCATAATGGTACGCATGACCAGGACTGTTGGGCGGTTGGGCACCAGGCCATCATGGGTCCATGCCCTCCTCAGTGCCTTGAATATGGTCTGAAAGTCGTGACCATCCGGTACATACAGGACGTTCCACCCCGCAGCGGCATACTCTTCTCTTACCCGGACAGGCATGACGTCTTCTGTAAGACCTCCGATCTGGAGGTGATTTCTGTCAACTATAGCGATCAGATCTCCTTGCCCAAACTTTGCTGCAAAACGCCTGGCCTCGGATATCTGCCCTTTTTGTTGTTCCCCATCTCCCATGATGACTATGGTCTTGCCTGGCCGATTCTGGAGATTCTGGGCAAGGCATATCCCAGTCCCTACTGACAGACCCTGCCCCAGATTCCCGGTATTCCATTCAATCCCTGGTACACCCTGCTCTACATGCCCGGCACAGGGCGATCCGGCTCGGCGGAATTCGGTAAGAAATTCCTCTTCCGGTAAATAACCAAATTCTGTGAGTACACTGTAGACGCCCGGAGAGATATGCCCAATGCTTATCACTACCCGGTCACGATCCGGCCAGTAGGGTTCTTCCGGACGATGTCTGATTAGACTGTAGAGGACAAGTAAGGCATGGAGAGAAGAAAGAGAGCCTCCGGGATGGCCACTTCCAGCCAGCGTAGTAGACAGGACAATACGTGTAGCACATCTCTTCCACATGCCCTGTAGCTGGGAAATCTGTTCCTGTGTAAGTTCGGTCTGGTTTTCTATATCTATATGAAACATTGATAAAACTCTCATACCACCTGAGCGTCCACGTCCCTGGCCAGCTGTAGCCTCTTTCAGGATTTCAGGAGCATCGCTTGATGCACAAGATCAGGACACTCTGCCTATTAATCCGCACTGAAACCCTTCAAAAGGCTACAGCGGGGGAACGTGAACGCTTACCATGTCACATGACCTCTGCCTACCAGAGGACATGTGAATATAAAAAGCTTCTCAAACATTCATGGCAACGGCCTCTGTAAATGTTTTTTAGCTTTCAGCTTTATTTTTTGTTTTTTTTGCCCTTGGACTTCACCTCTTTATTATAGACCCTTATGACCTGGTCACTGATGTCTACTCGAGGATTTATGTAATATATCCCAGGCGTATTTTTTTCCAAAATAAGAGTGTATCCGTCTTTTTCCCCAATATGGCCCACCACCTTTTGGAGTTCCTTGAGTATTGGATCCATGCCTTCAGACTCTTCCTGGCGCATTTCGAATCGGGCATCGTCACTTTGTTCTTTAAAATCCCGCAGTTTCTTTTTATATTCACGTTCCTTTTCTATCCTGGCGTCTTCATTCATCATGGGCGCCTTTCTCTCAAGGTCTTCCTTAAAGGCCTTGATTTCATCCTGTTTTGTCTGAAGCTTTTTTTGCAGGCTCTCAAATTTTTTATTGAGCCTTTCCATGACCTTTCTGCCAGCCACGGAGTTCCGTACCACTTTTTGCATATCAATTACAGCTATCTTTACCTGTGTAGTCTCTATGGCACTTACATCCACTCCGCTGCAAAAAACAGTAGCTAGCAGGATGGACGAAAACACAAGTAATGAATTCAGACAGTCCTTCAAGACAGTTATTACCTCCGGTTAAAATAAAGACCACGACGCCTTACAGCGAGTGGCCATGCTATTCTAAGAATCAAAGGCCTTTTGACTACTTTATAATGACAAAATCGTCTCTACGGTTTTTTGCCCAGGCCTTTTTATTGTGTCCTGGATCTAAAGGTCGCTCTTCACCAAAACTCACGGTCTTTATACGATCAGGATTTACACCCATATTGACGAGATATGCCTGTGCACTCGTAGCCCTTCTTTCACCAAGGGCCAGGTTATACTCATTGGTACCCCGCTCATCACAGTTGCCCTGGATTTCAATCCTGACTTTTGGATGATTGAGCAGGAACTGTGCATTACCCTCTATCCTGGTCTTCATATCATCTCTAATATTAAAACGATCAAAATCAAAGTAGATGGGCAACATAGGGGCGTTAGTCCTGCCCTCGGAGATAGTCTTTCCAAAAGTGGCAGGGGTCTGTGCTTCAGTTGGAATTGCTGCCTCGCCCAGAGTGGCGTTAGATCCAGGCATTTCTGCAACAGGTCCTCGTGGGCTTTCCTTAATCTGTTCGGCAGGAAGTGGCGGTTTTTCCGGGACATTCACTGCCTTTTTGGCACATCCAGATTCAAACAGAATTCCCAGGCCCACCATCAAAATCAGCGCCAGCATACAAATTTTAGTTCTCAATCCTCTCCAATACATAGACACCTCCAATTAAATAGCCTAAAGTCTCAAGAATTAAATCCACATGGAATCTATATATGTTACGCTCAATTCCTTGAATGAGTTATCTATTTAAGTAACTTCTCAATAAATCCTGGCAACTTCGATGTAACCGATCACGTCCCCGGCCAGCGGTAGCTTTTTGAAGGCTTTCAGGAGCATCGCTTGATGCACAAAATCAGGGCGCTGCCCATTAATCCGCACTGAAACCCTTCAAAAAGCTACCGCTGGCCGGGAGGAATGTGAATAGTTGCCTGTGATCGGTTACCAAAAAGGGAGCCCCCACTTATTGAAAGTTACCTATTTAATAAACAAAACTCTTATTATATTTTAATTTAGCAGAAAAGAGACAAAATTCAACCTCTATGGCAATCTATTTTCTAATCTCCCTTACCCCCCGACAGAATAGCTCGGTTTAGTGCCATTGATATATAACTTTATCCCATTTACAATGCCTTGGGCGAGCTGGTTTAGATAGCGATTGTCTCTGAGGCGTCTCTCCTCTTTCCTGTTACTGATAAAGGAGGTCTCTATCAAAATAGATGGCATCCTTGCCCCTATCAGGACAAAAAAAGGGGCCTGTTTGACTCCTAACTCTTTCACCCCTCTATATCTCTTTCTAAGGTTTCTTACAACTCCTCTCTCTACACAACTTGCCAGCCGTGAGGATTCATCGACCTTGGTGTTTTTCATTATCTTATTAAGGATCCCCTTAAGATTCCCTATCCTCTTGGTTGAACTGGCATTTTCTCTGGCCGCCACTCTCATGGCCTCTTTATCCAGGGCAAAATTTAAAAAGTAGGTCTCAACCCCATGGACTCTCCTATTAGGTGATGCATTTGCGTGTATAGATATGAAGAGATCGGCCTTTCTTGCATTGGCAATGGCGGTCCTCTGTGTGAGAGGTAGAAAGCGATCTGTCTTTCTGGTCAATATGACCTGGCAGCCTAACTCCTTCTTTAGTCTTAAGGCCACCTTTTTTGCAATCTTGAGTACCACGTCTTTTTCTCTAAGACCCGTAGGTCCAGTAGCTCCTGGGTCCTTTCCGCCATGCCCAGGATCTATTACTACTCGTCTTACGCAGAGGCCCAACTGCTGCGCAAGAGAGAGACCTTTGCCTCTATTCCCCGTTTTAACGGTGGTCTTTTTATAGATCCTGGGAGATGGACAAGGGGCCTTCCGGAAGTAGTCCTCTCCAAAGGCATCCACTACTATCCTGAAGGGATCCTTAAGCCAAAATGTCCTGGTCTTCCCGGTCTTTCCAAGGTCAAATACTACCCGGACTGTATTGTGGTTGAACTGGGCTATCCTGACTCCCTTGAGTAGTCCATCCCGTATAGGGATTTTATCTCTGAGTCCTTTTCTCTTATAGGCTGGTTTAAGGTCCAGGTAAAAGCGTTTTGGAAGCCCCTTGGCCTTATTGGCATGGATATATCCCTTCTTGAAGGATACAGGACCTGTAGTACTAATCACTATCCTCGTATAGTCTGAAGCAGACCAGTGCCTTACCTCCTGGACCAGGACGGGTCTTGCGCCTTGAACAATCCTCAACCTGTGCTGCGGATGATAGTCTTTAGATCCTCTTTCTTTCCCATAATGTGACAAAGGCCTGGCCCTCTTATGTGGTTTAGGACCTAATTTCTTCAGGTCATTTCTGGCCTTTCTGGCCTTGTCTCCCCTGGGATATTTCCTGAGTATCTGCTTCCATGCCTCCTGTGCCAGGGCGTTTTTTCCTTCATTCATGTAAATCTCACCCAGGGCATAGAGTGCATCATCTGCCAGGCGGCTTTTAGGGAACCTCTCTACCAGGACCTGGTATCGTCCTATTGCATTATTGATGTCTTTCCTGTTCCCTGAGTATCCATATAGTTCCCTATAGCAGCGCCCCATCATAAAGATGGCCTTGGGAGCCACATATCTGTCATTGGGGTATGCAAGGTATACCTTCCTCAACCTGTTTATTAAGTGGATCCAGGCCCTCCTGTCGGTGCGGAGGCGAGGTTTCCTGACAAGGCGATTGTATCCAGCCCTGGCCTGGCGATAGGCAGATTCGGCCCTGCTTAGACTGGAGGCCTTGACCCTTGCATTGGATGTAGCACAGGTAGTGACCAGGCATGCCCCTGCAATGAGGATAGCTATAAGCAGGGGCAATAAATCTCTCTTTTGTGTATCAAATATGCCCATTGATTCCAGGATAGTGCAGCATCTCATTTTTGTCCTTTTTCTGCCATGGATTTGAGTTCAGATAGATAGTTGAGGGCCTCAAGGGGTGTCATGTGATTGATATCGATAGAAAGCAGCTTTTCTCTGAATTCCGTCCCCTGATCAATTACGAGAGGGAGGGGCATCTGGGCCAGATATTGTCTAGACCTTACTTTATTTATGCAGTCACCAGGGGCCTTCCTTCCATTATGCGAGGCCTTTCTCTCAATCTCCTTTAGGATTTCCCTGGCCTTCTTGATTACTGGTTCAGGTACGCCGGCCAGGGCAGCGACCTGAATTCCATAACTGCGGCTGGCAGCCCCATCTACCAGGCTGCGCAAAAAGACTATCTGGCCTTCCCATTCCTTGACTGCTATATGCATGTTACGGACCCTGTGGTGCCTCTTGGCAAGCTCTGTCAGCTCGTGATAATGAGTGGCAAAGAGTGTCTTTACCCCCTTCTTGTCTTTATACAGCAGGTGTTCTGCCACGGCCCACGCAATGGCAAGTCCATCGTAGGTACTGGTCCCCCTGCCTATCTCGTCCAGGATTACCAGGCTTTGGCTGGTCGCGTTATGCAGGATGTTTGCCGTCTCGTTCATCTCTACCATGAACGTGCTCTGGCCGCGAGTCAAGTAGTCTGTAGCCCCTACCCGAGTGAAGATCTGGTCCACTATGCCTATCTGTGCTGCCTCTGCTGGTACAAAACTCCCCATCTGTGCCATAAAGACGATAAGTGCGGTCTGCCTAAGTACCGTAGACTTACCTGCCATGTTTGGTCCAGTTATGATAAGGAGCTGTGAATCTTGGTGATTTAACTCTATATCATTTGGGACAAATCCTTCCTTCAGGGCATATTCCAGCACCGGGTGTCTGCCTTGGAGTATAGATATTTCCTGCCCCTGATCCAGCTTTGGCCGTACATATCTATAACATTCTGCTGCCTCTGCCAGGGAAGACAGGCAGTCCAGCCTTGCCATCGCTGCTGCGGTTTCCTGTATGCGGGGCCCGGCTGCAGCCACCTGGTGACGTAAGCCCTGGAAGAGTTCATATTCAAGGGTCAGCCTGGTCTCCTGGGCAGTAAGGATCTTTGACTCCATCTCCTTTAACTCAGGAGTTATATAGCGCTCTGCAGATACGAGGGTCTGCTTTCTGATATAGTCATCCGGGATCTCGAAGGCCCGGGCCTTCGAGATCTCAAGATAATACCCAAAGACCTTGTTGAATCCGACCTTGAGGGACGGAATGTTAGTCCTTTCCCGCTCTTTGGCCTCTATGCCGGCAATAAAGGACCTGCCATCTCTCTGGATGTGGATAAGCTCATCGAGCTCTGAGCTGAATCCCTCCTTGATGAGTCTACCCTCTCTGAGGTGTATGGGGCAATCATCCCTTATAGAACGTTCTATGAGGTCTGCTATATCCTGTAGTGGATCCAGGGCCGAAAAGATCTTTTTTAAGAGTCTTCCTTTCCGAGTCTCCTTGGGAATGCTTCCTATAAGGCCCTCAAGCGCTTCTTTTATGCCCGGTATCCGTGTAATAGACTCCTTGATGGCCAAGAGATCCCTGCCATTAGCAGTCCCAAGGACCGTCCTTGCCACCAGCCGTTCGAGGTCATAGACCTGACGCAGCTCCTTTAGTATGCCTTTTCGGACAGAGTGGTCCCCTTTGAGGACCTCTACGGCAGACAGCCTGTCTTCTATTTTAGATAGGTCTCTTAGGGGATATAAAATCCACTTCTTGAGAAGGCGTCCTCCCATAGGGGTCACGGTGAAGTCTAGTACCTCCAGGAGGGTGCCATGACGCCCATGATCCAGAGAGTTTGCAAGGAGTTCCAGGTTTCGTTTTGTGGCCTCATCTATGATGAGGTAATCGCTCAGGTGATATGGTGTAAGGCAATTTATGTGAGAGGTCTCTCCCTTCTGGGTCTCAACCGTGTATGACAGGAGTGCCCCTGCTGCCCCTATACCGGAGCTAAATCCTGCCAGCCCGAAGCCATCTAGAGAGAGGGTCTTCAGGTGTCCTTTGAGGTCTGAGGTGGCCCTGTCATCTTGCCACCACAGGTCTGGCCTGAAGCTCAGAAAGGCCTCGGGGATGGTCTGTTTTACCTGGGACACCAGGGGACTCTCCTTCTGCCCCTCTGGCAAGAGGATTTCTGCAGGTTCCAGGCGAAAGAGTTCGGCAAGGACCTCA
>JALTHV010000146.1:1406-3676 GCA_027004315.1 Deltaproteobacteria bacterium | reverse complement strand
ATTTTGGTATAAAAAAGATTAACCATGGATGAAAACACGGCTGCCAACATGCACCAGATATAGATGTAGGGTGGATAAGCGAAGCGCATCCACCAATACCGCTAAATTCATTAGGCTTATAGTGTACGCTTTATCCGACTTTCAGGATAATACGAAAAACTGGATTGCTTCAGGAGGGCTTTTTTAGTAAAATTACATTTCGCAATTTTACAGGGACTTAATAAAAAATACATAACCGATCACAAAATCACAACTGAGACAGGGTAATCGTTCACATTCCCCCCGGACGTAAACGGTTACGAGACAGGAGATAGTATGGAGACCAAGAGAGAGACCCATCAGTTTAAGACCGAAGTTCAACAGCTTTTGAATCTTATTATAAATTCTCTTTATTCTAATAAAGAGATCTTTTTGAGGGAACTGATCTCCAATGCCTCTGATGCCATCGACAAGCTCCGCTTTAAGTCACAGATAGATCCTGAAATACTTGAAGGCGATACTGAGTTCAAGATCAAGCTTGCCTCTGATCCAGAAAAACGGACCCTCACAGTATCTGATAATGGCATCGGCATGACCTATGATGAAGTGATGGAAAATATAGGCACTATTGCCAAGAGCGGTACGGCTGCCTTTCTGAAGGCACTAGAACAGTCCCAAAAAGGCAACTCCATCACACCGGAAATGATTGGTCAATTCGGTGTTGGGTTTTACAGCTCGTTCATCGTTGCGGACAAGGTAACCCTGCTGACCAGACCTGCTGGTTCGGAAAAGGCCACTAAATGGGAGTCCAGAGGTGATGGCTCCTATTCTATTGAAGAGACTACCAAAGATTCTCGCGGCACAACCATAATCCTGCATCTGAAAAGGCCTGAAAAAGAGGAACAGGACTTTACTGACCAGTGGACTATCCAGAGTATTGTCAAACAGCACTCGGATTTTGTCCGATATCCCATCCTTATGGATATTGAAAGGGAAGAACCAATACCTGAGAAGGAGTTGGTCCTGGATAAAAACGGCAAGCCAATAGGCAAAAAGACGAGGAAGGTGGTACGCCAGGAGACCCTGAATTCCATGAAGGCTATCTGGGCCAAAGACAAAAAAGAGGTATCAGATAAGGAGTATGAGGAATTCTATAAACACGTGAGCCATGACTGGAATGCACCTCTGGAACACCTCCATATAAAGTTTGAGGGGACAACCGAATACACTGCCCTCTTGTATATACCTTCAAAGATGCCCCTCGAGATGCTTATGCCGGAATACAAACATGGCATCCAACTCTATTGTAAACGCGTCTTCATCATGGATAATTGCAAGGAGCTGATGCCGGACTACCTCCGTTTTGTCGGAGGCGTTGTCGATGCGCCTGATCTGAATCTCAATATCAGCCGTGAAATCCTACAAAAAGACCCCCTTGTAAGGAATATACGCAGAAACCTCGTCAAAAAGGTCCTGGAACTGCTTGCCGGCATGGAAAAAGACAAATATGAAAAATTTTATAATGAATTCGGGAGGATACTCAAATTAGGCATCCATATTGACCTGGAAAACCAGGACAAGATAGCCGATCTGGTCCGATACAAGACGACCAAATCCAATGACAGGCTCATATCGCTCAAGGAGTATATTGACAATATGCAGGAGGGTCAGGAGGCTATCTATTATATCACCGGAGATGATCTGTCTTCGTTAATCAACAGCCCCTCTCTCGAAAGATTGAAGGAAAAAGAGTATGAAGTCCTATTGATGACAGATCCAATTGATGAGTGGGTCGTTCAGTCTCTGCCTAAATATAGAGAAAAGCCACTCAAGAGTGCAGAAAAAGGGGATCTGGACCTGGGGAAAATTGACAAGAAGAAAAAGGATGAATACACAGCCCTATTCGATTATATCAGGTCCAGCCTGGATACCAAGATCAAGGAGGTCAAGCCCTCCACTCGTCTGAAGGACTCTGTGGCCTGCCTGTCGGGAGATACATACGATCCAAGTGCCTATATGAAGAGGATCCTCAAGTCCAGTGGACAGAAGCTCCCCGAAGTAAAGCGGGTCTTAGAACTGAACATGGACCATCCGGTCATTGCCAAGATAAAGGCCCTATTTGAAGAGAATAAGAATGACCCGGTCCTGAAGGACTACATTGATCTATTATTCGATATGGCGCTCATAAGTGAAGGGGATAGGGTGGAAAATCCATCAAGATTCAGTAAGATGATTGGTGATTTGATGTCCAGCGCCCTAAAGGTACAGGCCCCAGGCGTTAAGGAGTAACC
>JALTHV010000146.1:0-1306 GCA_027004315.1 Deltaproteobacteria bacterium | reverse complement strand
CGTTAAGGAGTAACCAGATGAAGACCTTGATTGTATGTGCAAGTAAATATGGCTCCACCCTTGAAATTGCCAGATGGATGGCAGAGAGGCTGGGTGCTGACTGTCTCACAGAGAAGGCCGAGTCCATGCCGGACCCCTCGAGCGCAGAACTTATTATCCTGGGTTCAGGCATCTACCGTCACGCCGTATTGCCCGTCTTGCAGGAGTATGTAACTCGATTTGCAGATGTCCTGAAGGACAAAAAGACCGTGGTCTTTGGAGTCGCCCTGGATACAACAGGGGTCTTTATCAATGGAAAGGTCGATGGTGGATGGGACTATATCCTCCCCTTAATAAAGAGATTACCAACTCCCCCGATCCATGCCGGTCTCCTGGGTGGAGAAATCAACCCGGACAAGCTCGACACTAAGGATAGAGAAGGACTTAAGAAGTTCTACAAGATGCTTTATGGACAGGAGAGACCGATACCCTATAAGACACGGATGAACAAGAAAGAGGTATGGGACTTTGCCGAAAAGATCCTGGAGCGTCTTGAGAGGCCGATTCCGACAAAATTGACTGTAGAGGGGAGATGACATGGCCTATTCAGACCTTCAGGACTTTATAAAAAGGCTTGAGAAGCAAGGGGAACTTGTCAGGATCCGGAGGCCGGTGAGCCCGATCCTTGAGATAACAGAGATTACTGACAGGGTCTCTAAGCGCCTTGGACCAGCCCTTCTCTTTGAAAATGTCTCGGGATTCGACATGCCAGTCCTCATGAATGCCTTTGGATCTTACAGACGTATGGCCATGGCCCTTGAGGTATCTGATCTGGATTCCCTTGCGGAAGAGATCCTGGACTTCATAGAAGTAGAGGCACCTGATACCCTATTTAAAAAAATGAAGGTGATACCCAGGCTGAAACGCATGGGGAATGCCTTCCCAAAAATAGTCTCAAAGGCCCCCTGCCAGAAAATAGTATACAGGGATGAGGACATAGACCTGACCCGTCTTCCCGTACTCCAGTGCTGGCCCCGGGATGGAGGCCCTTTCATCACATTGCCTCTAGTCTTTACTCGCCATCCGGAGACCGGGATAAGGAATGTCGGCATGTATCGCATGCAGGTATTCGATGCAAAGACTACAGGCATGCACTGGCATGCCCACAAGGGCGGTGCACAGCACTACAGGGTAGCCGAACGCCTGGGCAAGCGGCTTGAAGTTGCGGTTGCCATAGGGCCTGACCCTGCCATGACCTATGCAGCCACGGCCCCGCTTCCTGAAGACCTCGATGAGGTCGTGTTTGCAGGTTTTTTGAGAAAATGCC
>JALTHV010000145.1 GCA_027004315.1 Deltaproteobacteria bacterium | reverse complement strand
TCTTTTTTGTGATCAGCCTGAACCGGTCATGCCGGACACCGACATTGAGTATGAGGCGCTCGTTAAAAAACCTCAGGAAGGCATTGCCAAAGACACCTATATTTTTACGTTCGCTGTCCGGAGAATACGGGGCCCTGCGGCTGCCATTGACCTTATAGCTTCTGGACTTGACATCGATATCCTGATAGTCTGTACCTATTGTAAGGTCATGATCCAGGAAGTGGTAGCAGTCCTGGAATTGCGTCCCCCACCATCCTGTATCACCTACGTAGTTTTTATAAGGGGTCTGTCCTTTATATCTCCTGTTATATTCTGTGCTCTCGTGAGAGGCATACGCGGTGAAGAGCGGTTCATGCCCTCTGATCTTGCCTCTAATGGAGATATCTCCACCGTAACGGTCAATGTTCTTCTCTGAAGGCCTCTTATCTTCGTAATACAGGGCACCGGGCGTCTTGATATGACTACCTGCATACCAGTCTCCCTTGGCGTCGATACGCCAATTCTCCATAAATGAGGACCCCAGTCTCAGACTGCCATATCTCTCGCTGTAGCTCGTGTTGTCCCTCTTCCTGCCATTACCCATCCTGAAGTCGGCATTCTGGTTCCTGTTGCTGACAGAGGCATCAAAATCCAGCCCGTCGTTTATCTTGCCGCCAGAAGTGATGCTTTCATAGTGGGTGCTAAAGCTCCCGCCGCCACCGGTGATATGCGTCTTGATTTTGCCTGTTGATTTTTTGGTGATTATGTTCACCACGCCACCCATGGCCTCGGCACCGTACAGGGCCGAGGCAGGACCTTTGAGTACCTCGATCCGCTCCACATTGTCTTTTAGAATCGTGGCCAGGTTTGTGGCCCCGGCTGGATGCCCGTCGATCAAGACCAGGCAGTGTTTGGTGATTCCTGAAAACTCTGGGCGGAACCCTCGGATTCCGATCCCGGAGAGCACGCCAGGATAGTCGATCACATCGATACTGCTGTTTTTCTTGAGGATCCTGACGACATTGGTGTCCACAGTGGTCTTGAGATCTTCTGGCCCTATGACATCTATGACAGCCGGGACCTCTTCTTTTTTTACCTCTGAGCGTGTGGCCGTAACAACGACCTCCCCCAGCTTATAGACCTTTTTCTGTTTCTTTTTTGCCCAGACTGGCTGGGAGGCAGCCATTAAAATGACAACCAGAGATAGCACTATCAGTTTCAGCCTCATTTTTCCCTCCTTATCCCCGTATATTTTCTACGCTATAGGAGGCCGGCGTTGAGACCTGTAGCCGGTCCCCTGGACAGGCCGAGGGACGGGACAGTCGTCTATCAACACCTTACTGAGACCGATATGGCGTCTATATCTGGCTGATCACAACCCGTTCCTCGACGGCTTGAGACAATCGATAAAAGATACCGGCAGGTCTTCTGGCTTCCCTAGCCCTTGGCGGCCTTCCCGTCTCGATTTCCTCGAGGCAGTGACCATAAAATGCCAAAGGTCCCTTTATGTCTTAAAGTATGAGGGTTACAGCGGCGGGACCGCTCCCGTCTTTCACGGGATTCCCTATTGAGCCCTTGGGGCACCGATATCTCTCTTATTTTTTGTTATCTAATGAAGTGCTTCACCCCCTTTATTCGTCAGTTTTTTATCGCTGATCTTGATACCTTTTGGGTAGATATTAGAATAACACATTTTTTTTATTTTTATCACTATCTGCGAATATTTCAACCGTGAATTCTCTTGTATAGTTGTCTGTGCCAACAGACCAACCTATCACTAATAATGGAACGTTTTTAGGCCAGAAAAATATAGGCCTGCTTGATTTTTGCAGTAAACCCTGTAAAAGTTAGGTCAACTAATCCTTGAACCCAGAGTTTATCATTGATGCCTATCACCATTGGGTCTACGATGATCCCAGGAACTTGGTATTGATCCCATACATCTCTATGCATGGCAGTACAAAGATGTCGGTTATTGGATCCTACGGGTGGGGAACCAAGGCAGTGAATATCCTTTTGCAAGCGTCCACGTCCCCGTCTAGCGGTAGCATTTTGAAGGGTTTCAGTGCGGATTAATCGGCAGAGTGCCCTGATTTTGTGCATCAGGCGATGCTCCTGAAACCCTTCAAAAGGCTACTGCTGTACGGGGGGATGTGAACAGTTACGAGATTCTTGATCCGGTGATCTGCAAGGGCCTGCCGAAAACAGAAGACCTGAAGGCGATTGAAACCCTGGCAGAAACAATTTATCAAAAACACAAGGAAAGCGGATTCGTCTAAATCATAAAACCTATTGTGGTTGTTGCCCAGAAAAAGATACTTTCAGGTCACCACCGATGTAAACAACTTCCCGCGCCGGGATCAGGAATCTTTGGGTCAGAGTGGGAGTATTTTTATATATTATTCGAAAATAACTGAGAATCCATCTTCGCACGCCGCTTTCACATACAATTGGATTCCACATCCCAATTACAAAGCGCCGTGGTTCTATAGAAAAAGCAAACTCATTCAAAATATTGGGTACGTTTACGAAAAGCCGCATATACCCCTTTTCGATGATGACTTGATAGATCTTGCTACGACCGTCTTGGGACTGACCAATCAATCTTTTTTCATATTGGACGCCCCAGGGGGCATCAGTATTTTTCACTGTAACCAGTACTATGTTTTGGTGTAATAATCCTAATGCAAATTCCTCCAGAAGTTGAGCTGGGATCATCTCTTCATTGGCAGTCATATATATATTGGTGCCTGGTACTACTACGATGTCTATAGTTTGTACCTGCCGTATAAAGCAAGATGTGCTTTGTTTAGGAATGGCCCGGTACATTGCTACGGAGCCTTTTTCCCAAGAAATCATTGTAACTATTAGGAAAGAGCCTATCAGGAGCGGAAACCAGCCACCTGTTGGGATCTTGCCGAGGTTTGATGAAAAAAAAGCAAGGTCAAACAAGGCAAAGAGCAAGAGCAATGGCAAGAGAAATAGAAAATGGGAAGGATTCTTTCGAAGCCTTAAATAGAGGATAATCCCCATCATTAAGGTGGTCCCGATGAATGCCCCGGTAACTGCCAAGCCATAGGCATTGCCCAAGGCATTAGAACTACGGAAAATAAATACTGTTGCCAAGCATGACAAGCACATCCCACGGTTGACGGAAGAGATATAGATTTGGCCACGCATTCGGCTGGATGTATTGCGGATTTCCAGACGTGGCAACATTCCCAATTCCATAGCCTGTTTATAGGTAGAAAAGGACCCGGTAATCATGGCCTGGCTGGCAATAATCGCTGCCATAGTAGCAATAATCAAGGAGTAAATATAGAAGAGATGGCCTACCCTGAGAGTCAAACCAAAAAAAGGACTATCCACCATGTGGGTCATTAATAGGAACGATCCTTGTCCGAAATAGTTTACTAATAGACAAATGGAAGCAAATGCCCAGGCAAACCGAATCGCCGTCTTTGAGTAGTGAGCTTCATCGGCATAAAGGGCTTCACCTCCGGTAATGCATAAGACAATATAGCCTAAAATCGGGAAAACCACGGCAATCGGATGTCGAGTCAGAAACAAAATAGCATAATAAGGATTAAAGGCAGCCAATAAGGAAAAATTATTTTTCAGAGAAAAAAAACCGGCAAAGGCGATAGATAAAAACCAAATAACCATAATAGGTGAGAAAAGTCTGGTAATTTTTTCTGTTCCTTGCTTTTGAATCATAAAAAGAGCGATCAGGATGATTGTCGCTATGGGAATGACAAAATCATGCAGGTGTGGATAAACGACCTTAATCCCTTCTACAGCAGCCAGAACCGATATAGAAGGTGTGATCACTCCATCGCTGAGCAGCAAGGCTCCACATGCCATGGACAGAAGGCCGGCTATTCCAACAAATATCCGCAGTCCATTCTTTTTTTCATTTGCAGCCCACTTGGCTCTGTCCTTGCGAATCAAGCTGAGCAAGGCAAAGGTCCCTCCTTCACCATTGTTGTCCAGGTTGAGGGCCATCCAGGCATACTTAGTGGAAAGAAATACAAAAGACCAGACAATAAGGGACAAGACCCCCATGATATTTGTACGGGTTACTGGTAAGACCTTGAATGTCAATGACATTACATAGAGCGGAGAGGTGCCAATATCGCCGAGGATGCCTCCAATGGCAAGATAGGTCAGATAAAGGGTTGCCGATCCTCTATGAGGAGAATCAGGACTGTAGGAATTTACAGAAAAATTCTCTGGACAGGCCTGATGACTGTAACTGTCTGGTTTGTTTGTAATCGTTCACATCCCCCTGTTGCAACCGTTAAAGTCTATCAATCTTATTTCTGAAGCTCAAATCGAACCGTTGTCTCCACGCGTGTCTTTACCGGTACGCCTTCGACTGTTCCTGGTGAAAAGCGCCAGGCAGATATACAGCGGATCACGGCCCTGTCAAAGATCCTCCCTGGATGGTGGTCTATAATTTCGATATCCCCGACTCTGCCGTCTTCCATGACAACAAATCTCACCTTGACCCAACCTTCGATTCCTCTGCGCCTAGCCTCCATAGGATAGATAGGCGGGACCTGGACATAGGGGGTCAGGGGGTGATCGATTTCCCCTATGCCATATATATGCCCCAGCCCCGATGGCCCGATGGCGACCTTTTCTATGGGCAGGACCGGCAGGGTGCCAGATACGGCCGGCAGTTCCGGGTTGATCTCAAACGGGAGCTTGACTACTTGTTTCATGGGCTGGGTCTTAAAGGCCGACTCTTTCATGGTCAGGTCCTTTTCCGGCCTTTGGGACCTGATCTCAGGCCTTTTCTCTCTCTTGTGGATGGGGAATTCAGGCTGCTTGATCCGGATGAAATTGACTTTCTCAAGGGGTTGAGAATACTCAGGCCGTTTTGGGTTGCAGTCGATCAGGCCGGTCATGGACCCAAACAAGACGATGTTTAGTACAAGGGAGAAGACCAAGGCAACTGCCCACGAAGACCAAGAGTGGCTGTCTCCTAGTTGGAGCCCGTATCTCGCTGAAATGGGTTTCATTTTTCTTCTGACGGCAGGCTGGCCGCCAGAGATACATTCTTGGCACCGGCGAGCCGACATCCGTCCATTACCTTGATAACTGTGCCGGTCCGGCTTTTCCTGTCTGCAACGATGATCACAGATCCCTCAGGATTCTCAGCCAAGGCACGTTCCACGTTTGCCCTTACTGCACGCGGGTCAATCTCCCGCTTATCCATGAAGATCCGGTCGTCTTTGGTGATTCCGATGAGGATATTTACCTTTTCCTTGCTGACCGCCGTGGCGGCTGTAGGACGGTTGATATCTACCCCGGTCTCCCTGACAAAGTTGGTAGTCACAAGAAAAAAGATAAGCAATATAAACACCATGTCGATCAATGGTGTCATATTCAGCTCGATACCTCTTTTTCGTGCCTTTCTGGCCGCTGTGATGTTCAGCATAATCTATATATAGTGGCTCAGATACATCCCTGTCGAAGAGATGCGTTGTTTCAAAATTTCCGCACGGCGATTGAGGAAATTGCTCATGTAAAGTCCGGGAATTGCCAGTAGGAGACCTGTCTGGGTAGTAATCAGGGCCTCTGAAATGCCCCCGGCCAGGGCCTTTGCGTTTCCAGTGCCAAAAAAGGAGATGACATCAAAGGTGCTGATTATCCCGATCACTGTCCCCAAAAGGCCGAGCAGAGGCGCAATGGCCGCAAGGAGGGCAATGATATTCAGATACCGGTCTAGAGATGAGACCAAAAGCATCACTGTCTCATCCAAAATGAACCTGTCCAGCTCACTTCTCCCACTGCGCCGCTGTAGAAAGTCAGTCACCAGCATGGCGTTAGCGCCCCTGTATCTCCGTGTATCTGGAAATCTGTTACTCCTCACGTATTCCAGTGCCCTCTTTTGGCTCATATTTTTCCAGTACAACTGCCTGAAAAAAAAGATCCTGTTGATGATCAGGGTCCACATCAGGATTGATATGGCCACAAGAGGAATCATGACCACCCCACCGGCCAAGATATAGTCCTCAATACTACAAAGGAGACCTTTAAGGACCTGGATCATTTCCCCTTTCTCATCTTACATATTATATTCACAAAGGTAACGGCCTTTTCTTCCATCTGGGCAATAATATTTTCGACCCTCCTGGATAAGAGGCTGTGAAAAATCATTATGGGGATAGCAGCAGTGAGGCCGAGCATGGTGGTCACCAAGGCCTCTGAGATCCCAGCCGACATCATCCTGGGATCTCCTGTGCCATAGTATGTGATCACATGGAAAGTTTTGATTATGCCGGTAACAGTCCCCAGAAGCCCCAGCAAGGGAGCGATGGCAGCGAGCATGCCAAGAGTCGACAAAAAGCGCTCTAGGCCTGGAATTTCATTCAGTATAGCCTCCTGCAGGACATTTTCCAGGTCTTCTCGTTTCATCTCATGGCCCTTGACCCCGGCCAGGAGTACCCTAGGGACGGGCCTCTCCCGCTCCTGTTCACATAGCTCCGCGCATTTTTCCCATTCCTCTTTGGCTGCATATCCATATACAGTATCGGCAAATGCTCCTATGTGGCTGCCCTTCCTAAATAGATAGAGGCCTCTTTCGATGATGATCAACAGGGCCAGCACTGCAATACCGATAATGGGCCATACAATGGGCCCGCCACGCGGGATCTCTTCCATAAGACTGAGGCTATGGGTCAACTGCCTCAAGGCCGCTCCCTTTGAGATATCGATAGGGACATCTCTTGACTTCCCGGACATATATGCCCTTATCTTCCTTGCCATGTGCCATGAAGGCAGTTTTGAAAGGGCAAAAAGACGCTGGCTCTTATCCGAATAGATCAAAAAACCGGTCTCCCCGGAGATCCGATAGGCTGCTGAAAAATTGCCCAGCACCAGGATATCCCCGGTAGTCTCCTCTCCTGAGCGGTTCACAAAAGGTCCTTTTACGATCCTTACCTGCCCTGAAAGAGCGATTTCATTAAAGAGAAGGTTGACCATGGCACGGATATCGTCCATTCCAGGAAATTTAGCCTGAGTCAGGATCGGCTGCAGCACTCTCTCGCGTCCTGGGATAAATGCGCTCTGCAGGCTCTGGCGCAGGAGGGCATCGAGGTCCTTGGCATCTATGCGGATAAATCCCACAAGTTCACTCACTTCACTCTCTTTCTTCTCAAGAGATGCCCTAAGCCTCTTCATACGAGCGGTGAGGGACCCAAGGCGTGTTTCATACTGTAGATTTTCCTTCTTGATCTGTCTATTTTTGTCCTCCAGTCTGGATATTGCTGCCTTAAGGGCCTTTCTGCTGGAGAGTATCCTCTGTCTGCTCTCCCTTGCCTCTTTTAAGGCCATCTCCCTTTCCTTTGCCGCCTTTTCAAGGAGTGCTGCCTCTTTCTTTTCGACCTCTACCTGCATTGCCCGCATGTCCTTGGCATAGAGAGTACCTGAATATGCCATCAAAAATACAAAGACAACAAAGAGATCCCGGATGGCCTTTGTCTTCATTGTACGGCCAACCTTCCAAGCGGCAGATCCAGCAGCTCAACAGGACGTCTCTTCAGGCCTATCTCTATTGCAGCAGTAATTGCCCGGTTGTACTTATCGGGCAGTATCTTCCATGCAGATGCAGCCGTGTCAAAATATCCGCTAGTCTTCCTGTCCGGTGTCTGGAAAAACAGGGAGATCCTCCCAAGCCTAAAGACATTGACAATGATGGGTCTGTTGTCAATGGATATCTTTTTCTGGTAGACCTCAACAGTATTGCCATATTCTGCTTCTACAGACAGTACCTCCATTGTCTTCCTGTACTTTTCGCCGATAGAGATATTGGAGTCATTCAATACCCGGCGAAGGGTGGCGATACGGTGACTCCGTTCATCTCTGAGAAAGGGGACATCGTCCTTGAAAAAAGATGCGAGGCGATCATAGGTCTGTTCAAGGAATGGATTAAGTTCTTTCGTGATGCGCCCTATCTCCACGGTCTGCTGTTTAATGGACTCTATCGAAGACTGGCAGGCAGATATATCTCTTTTTAGCTTGTTGTTTTGGGCAGCAAGCTGCCTATTTTTCTCTTCCAGTTTTTCGTATTCTGCCTTGAGCCTTGCCTGTTCTTCAGTCCATTTATCCTCTTCCTTCTGGGTCTGCTGCCTTATGGATATCGATTCACGTACAGGCCTTTTGACCTGTGCAGGAAAATCTCTATCTGTTGCCATACAGGCCCCCAGAGACCAGAAGAGACAGACAACGCAAAGGATGAGGGGTGCAAAAGATTTCAATCTCTATTCCTCCAGATCAAGAAATGTAATCATCTTTTCACGTCCCGGGGAATGTGAACGGTTACCATCTTTTCGTGCCCTGTGAACGCTTACTCTCTTCCTACCTGATCTACCGTGATATTACGAATCTAAAAAAGGTACTATCAGTTGGAAAAATGTCAACGCCTTTTTGTAGGGAGATCTGTAACTTCTCAATATCTTGGGGCTCATTTCCCCTTCACCCTGCTCTCCCCCCGGGAGAGGGTCCGGGTAAAGGGGAACGCTGTATTGCCACAATTTATTGACAATCTACAATCCGTGCAATCCGCGAAATCTGTGGACTGACAAACTACCTGTCAGACGGAATAAATCCTTCTGGTTCATATCCTGGATTGAGATGATATATCCCAGGCAGATTACGGTACTGCTCATCAAAATCGAGGCCATAGCCTACAAGGAATCCACGTGGGATATCAAAGCCAATGTAATCCACATCTATAGGGACCTGCCTCCGTTCCTTTTTGTCAATCAGACAACAGATTCGAACTGAGGCAGGACTGTGGAGTTTGAGGAGTTGTTTCAGATACTTGAGGGTATAACCAGTATCTACTAAGTCCTCGACAACTAGGACATCCTTGTCCTTAATGTCGAGTTCTATGTCTTTGGTAACACTTACTTCGCCTAATGACTCTGTCTGAGAACCGTAACTGGCCAGGCGTACAAAATCGATCTGCAGGGGATTTTTGATATGCCTGGAGAGGTCTGCAGTAAAAATGAAGGCGCCTTTAAGGATAGCGATGAGTACCAGAGAGCGCCCCATATAGTCTCTTGAAATTTCTTCTCCTAACTCCTTTACCCTGTCCTGAATGGTCTCAGGTGACAAGATCTCCTTAAGTTGATCATTTCTATGCAAAATTAATCTCCTTTCAGATTACATCTCTATGTCTATCTCAGGTCAAAATGACTTATCATCCTCATCCTACCTCCTCTCTCAGGGAGAGAGAGTGTGTTGTATTACCACAACTTATTGAAGTAAATCAACAGAAAGAGACAGGGAACAATAATCATCAAGGAAGATGTCATAAACCAGCTTAACCTGGAAGGGTCTGGACGGTTGCAACAGGAGGGGGTGTGAACGGTTACGTCTGGACAGTGCAGGCACCTACTGGAGAAATTGACGTAAATACAGGAGTGCTGTATCAAGGGGATTCTGTGGTATTTCTACATTTCAGTTTACTGAGAGTCTACTACGACGGCATTCACATTGTCTCTGATTATCCGGCAAATCAGGAAATGACTTGCTATGGTCAATAACATCCGGTCTGTCCTAAAAAGAAACCTTTTAACGGTTGTGCTGCTGGCAACGGCATTGGGGCTGGCTTATGCCCTTCATCAACCCCTCCGCCTATTTCCGGCAATGGTGGATTGGAAAACGATTTCTAGCTTAAGTGGGCTACTTTTAATCACCACCGGCATCAAGGAAAGCGGCCTGTTTTACCTCCTTGCCTACCGTATTGCCCGGAAGATTGACAACGAACGTCTATTGGCGCTGTTTCTTATTTTCCTTGCCGCCATACTCTCCATGTTCTTGACAAATGATATTGCCTTGTTCATCGTCGTCCCATTAACATTAACCCTGCAACAAATTGTTGAAAATGACTACAGCAAGATTATTATCTTTGAAGCCATTGCCGTAAATGCAGGTTCATCGCTGACGCCAATAGGCAATCCTCAGAATATATACCTCTGGCACCAGTGGGGCATTTCGTTTCCTTCCTTTGTTAAAGAAATGGCTCCGCTTGTCTCTATTATGTCTATTTGCTTACTTGCCATGATCTTTCTCTGTTTCCCTTCAAGGAAAATAGATGCCGCTGACAACTATAACAGTGTTGTGGATTATTGGCTATTCATCATATCTGCAATATTGCTGGTCGTATTTATTTCCTCTACTGAATTAGGATATGAAACATATTTTTTGCCGATCATTCTCTTGGTTATATTAATAATTCGCAAGGGTATATTTTTGAGATGCGATTGGGGACTGATTTTTCTTTTTGTTGTTATCTTTATTGATGTAGACCTTATCTGTCGGCTTAAAGCAGTGAGTCATCTGCTTGCCATGCTGGATTTCAGCAACATTCATAGCTTATTCCTTTCGGGCGCCTTATTCTCACAGGTCATCAGCAATGTCCCATCAGCTATTCTGCTTACCCATCATTCCAGTAATTTCAAAATAATCGCCTATGGAGTAAACATTGGGGGAAATGGATTGCTGATCGGTTCCCTTGCCAATCTGATCACTTTGCGCTTCTATAGTAGAAGATACGGCTATTTTTCTTTTCATGCTTATTCATTACCTTATTTCATAATCACTCTGACTTTATCTTACTATCTCTTGCTTTAAGGATTACTACAGAAAATTTGAGCTGTATAGTCCATTTCTTTGTCTGGCCCAATGTGCTTGGCTAGAAGCTACAAGGGGCAGCCAAACTGGTTATTCCATATAAGCGCAAGAGAATTTTGTGATGCAGAATAGGAGGTTTTTGGCTATGCCGGTTACACCAATGCATAGAAGCAGGTGTGCATGGGGTGGGTCAGTTTT
>JALTHV010000144.1 GCA_027004315.1 Deltaproteobacteria bacterium | reverse complement strand
AATAAAGTTTAGTGCTAACAGAAATTATGTCAACCTCATTCCTCTAAGTGCTCTTGTCTTCTAAGATTTTTGTGGACAGGACCCTCCCCTATATAAAAGATGATTATGCTGAAAAAAGTCCTTTTTTTGTGGTCTCCCGGTTTCGATCCCTGGAACCTAAAAAGACGAATCTGTTCTGTTGTGTGTCTTGCAAAGCGCCTTATAATGTTCCTATCATGAATCATGTTATAATGTAACCCATAAAAATCAATTTATCATAAGGCATAACGACAAGATCAGCCGCCGCTAACCAAGCGGGGCACTGAACTACAGAACAGCACCCAACGATATGCGGGGCAAAGCATTCCAAGTTTAACGGAACGGCTTAACGGTCTGCTGGAGCGACTAGTTCGGCTACTCTTGATCTAGATTCCCTCACCACATATAGAAAAGTTTTCTACACCCGGCTACGGCCCGGCAACCTTGATGAAACGCCCTGTGCGGACCCGCATGCAGGGTGTTTGTGGGGAGGGGAGGAGAAAAACTCCCCTTACCCGATTATGTGATTTTTTTGGAACGTTACCTGCTACGATCTTATTTTGTGTAATTCAATAGGTAAAACTGATTGAAAATTTTCAAAATCTTTATCCGTGGTTAAAATGGGCATTTTGTTACGAGTGGAAATTGCACAAATAAGAAAATCGGTGTTTGAACCCTGAATGCCATTTTCCCTTGCTGTATTGAAATATTCTGATGCTAATTCATAGTCTTCTGTCTCAAGTTTGAGATCTTTAAAAGCCCTTAGATGTTCTTTGAGGAGATTGAACTGTTTTTCAGTCTTAATTCCATTAAGTAGCTCCTGACGAACTGGTCCTATAAGTTGTGCTCGAACTTCTTTTACTAATTCTTTTAACTCTTTGACGTATTGGTTATTTTGTGGCTTATCTCTCCTCAAAGCTAACGACCATACACTTGTATCAACTATGACCTTCATTTTACCGCTCTCTGCTTTTTGTAATCATAGTCTTGGTCGTAGTCTATTGTCTTGAAAAGATTTAATATTTCTGACTGTTTTCTCCTTTGGATATATTCTTGTAGAGCTTCTGTTACAGCCCCTTTTTTAGTGCGATGCTTGCCAAGAATTTTTGCCTCTTCGATAAGCCAGTCGTCAATAGCGAGATTGGTAGCCATGTGTAAACCTCCTTGATAAATTCACACATCAAAATAATCTTTTTCATGTGTGAAATCAAGAGTGAGGCTTTTCTATTGCAGCTTTTTTCTCGTTTCCAGTCTCTGTATGGAAATAGAATTCCGAAGGCTCTGCCTCCATTTAGTGGCAGGGCCACTAAGCTGTGTAGGTTGGGTTGAATTTATGAAACCCAACAATACAGAAAGACGGATGGGGAACATATTTTGTAACTTCTCAATAAGTGGAGACTTCATTTTGGTAACCGATCACAGGGTGCTTCTTTTTCCAACATGCTCTCGCCCCTTGTTTTCTGAGGTTTTTGCAGCATAGGACCCTCCCTGTTCTCCTCCGCTGCGCTCCGGAGCCAGGGTTTCCAATGCTGCAAAAAACCAAGAAAACTACAGGGCTAACGCAAATCGTTTCCAAAAGAAGCACCCTGTGATCGGTTACATCGAAGTTGCCAGGACTTATTGAGAACTTACCATATTTTCAGCTAATTTATGCAACTGTGGGAAGCGAAATAAAATTATACAGAGTAAAAAAAATACGCTGAAAGAAAAAGTTTTTTTTAGTCTCCTGGTTTCGGTCTCTGGAGGCCTAAAAAAATGGGTCAGGGAGGCTTATTGAGAATTAATCCCAAGTAATGGGGATGGTTTCACCTTTTCATTATTTCGTTTCTGGCTCCGCCTGCGGGTTCCTAGAGAGTGGAAGGGCAGTCTTTGAAACTGAAGCGATTAATAGAGGTAGCCCTCAGCCCTCATATTGGGAGTATGCTCAAACTTTCTATCTTAAATAACGCGGTTTTTTGTCTTGACAATGGGCTACACTTTAGGTTTATCAATCGGGTATCCAGATTTGGAATCTCCCATAAATAAATTCAGATTAAAACGGGAGGGGCTTTAACCCGATAATAGGGGTCTAAAATGATAGAAGTAATCGTTATTGGTTCTGGGACAGGGGTCCCATCCATAAGGAGGGCAGGGCCTGCCATCTGTATGAAGGCAGAGGGACAGACCCTGCTCATAGACAGTGCGGCAGGTACCTTGAGGCAACTGGTCAAGGCCGGCATACCATATGACAGCCTTGATATCATACTCTATACACATCTCCACCCAGACCATGTAGGAGAATTTGTGCCCTTTATCTTTGCCACGCACTATCTGCCAGGGTATAACAGGACTTCACCCGTTACGGTCATTGCCTGTGAGGGGTTCGGAGAGTTCTATGGGGCCCTGAAGCAGGCATTCGGGGAGTGGGCAGAGCCCAGACCAGGGGCAGTCGTATTTGAAGAGATCCCCAGGGGGATAAAGACTGCAATGCAGCTTCCTCCCCTTATTATACGGAGTGCCCCTGCCATACATACACAACAGAGCCTGTCCTATCGTGTCGAGACGCCGGATAGGAAATCAGTAGTCTTTTCAGGAGATACAGATTTCTGCGAGGAGTTGATAGACCTGGCCCAGGGTGCAGACCTCCTGGTCTCAGAGTGTGCAGCCCCGGAAGGCTACAAAATACCCGGACACCTGACCCCCTCTGAGGCAGGCAGGATTGCACAGGATGCCGGGGTCAGACGGCTGCTCCTTACCCATCTCTATCCGAACTGTGATGAGCATGACCTGGTCACCCCATGTAGTAAGGTCTATAAAGGCCCTGTTATCGTGGGTGAAGACTTCATGCGCCTGGTAATCTGAAGATAGTGGATGCAAGACAAATCCTGATCGTATCTCCCACAAGACGAGAACTGGGACTATTCCTTCCGCTTGCCATGGGCTATGGATGTCCTCACCTGGTCAGTGGTCTGGGACCTGCCAGTACTGCCTTTCAGATGACGAGATTCATTGAAAGAATGGAGATACCCCGTATGGTAATCCTGGCCGGTGTGGCAGGGGCATACCGAGGTACAGATCTAGACCTTGGGGACGTATGCCTCGCTACATCTGAGGCCTATGGAGATCTCGGCCGCCAGGGTCCTTCTGGAGTTGAGACCATATATCTAGAAGACGGGGAGGTGCAGATAGATTTTGCACTCGAGCCTGGATGGCGTAAATTCATTACATCAGATATTATAGAGAGGCTCGGTTTGCATTGCGGTCCCATGGTCACTGTCTCCTGCGCCACGGGTGATGTTGAGAGGGCACGGGACCTGCGTAATCGATTCCGGGCCATTGTGGAGAATATGGAAGGGGCTGCGGCCGCACAGGTCTGCGATTACTATCAGATTCCCCTCCTTGAATTTCGGGGTATAAGCAACTGGATAGGCGAGCTCGACAGAAAAAAATGGAGGATGGACCAGGCCCTGGAGGCAACGGCCAGGGTCCTGGATGGGGTCCTTGGGCCCCTGCTGGAGAGTAACTGTTCACATCCCCCCGTCCAGCGGTAGCCTTTTGAAGGGTTTCAGGAGCATCGCCTGATGCACAAAATCAGGACACTCTGCCTATTAATCCACACTGAAACCCTTCAAAATGCTACCGCTGGACGTGGACGTGGACGCTTGCAACAGGAGGGGGTGTG
>JALTHV010000143.1:1684-3696 GCA_027004315.1 Deltaproteobacteria bacterium | reverse complement strand
AGTAAGGGTTATAGGAATTTTTGGGCTAGGTTCAGTACTTATTTGTTTCTGTAATCCTTAAAAAGCTACCTGCAGGACCCAAGATTTTATTTAAAAAGGTAAGGTGCGAGGAATTAAAGAAGGATGTGTACTAGGGATATACGACCTTTTCTCTGATAGGTAATTGAGCTATTCAGCAAAAGATGGGGCTTGCAGGCGGCTCAAAAGATCATTCTTGTAAGAAAGTATACTCGCACAAGGACTTCTAAGCTTTTAGGTGAGGGAGAGAAGAATGGTGATTAAAACAAAGGCTTTTATAATCTGTCTGATAGGTTCTCTGATATGGATGCTTAGCATCGGTATCACTTCAGTGAGCGCTATGGAAACCGAAGACTGCCTGGGTTGTCATGGGGATCCATCTATTGTCGAGGAAGGGGGGAAGCGTCTCTACATTGATGGGACAAAGTTTGCTGCCACGGCACACGCGGAAGAAGGTTGTACGGCCTGCCATTCGGTGACCGATGAGCACCCGGATGATGGGGTCAAACCCTCTACGGGAAGCTGTGATATGTGCCACGATGACATCGCTGCGGAGTATGCAGCGAGTTCCCATGCAAAACACGCTACCTGTACAGATTGTCACAATCCCCACACTGTCAGGCCCTACGCAGCCCTCTCAGGATTTAATCAGAATAGACCCTGTGCTAAATGCCATAAACAGGTCGGGCATTCTCAATGGCTTCCCAGGTCGGGCCTCCATATGGAGGCAGTACCCTGTATAACCTGCCATACCAATACAAAGAGCTGTGCCATAACCTTCTATATTGAGAAGACGAAGGGCCTTAAGGCAGCCAAAGGGGGAACAATTGAGCTTGCAACCTATAAGGATCTCAAACCGTTTATAGGGAAGAAGGGGGTTCAATCCCTGATTGATACTAATGGTGATGGCACTATCAGCATGACAGAGCTCAGTAAATTCAATACAAACTCACGCTATAAAGGCCTGCGGCTCTGGGGAATGATGACCACAGAGAAGGTAAGCCATGATTTTGGTATATTTAATAATCGTAAAAATTGTTCATTCTGTCATGTTTCTGGCCGCAAGACCCTGGAGACAAATTATCTTGCCTTTCCCAAACAGGATGGAACATACACAAGGGTCAAAATTGCAAAGGGAGCGGCCCTCAATCCGCTTCTTGCCACTCCCAATTTCTATATGGTAGGGGCAGGCAGAAACAATATCCTCAGCCTCATTGGGCTCTTGATTATAGCCGGTGGCCTTGGTGCAGTCTTCTTACACGGCACCTTTAGATTTCTGACCAGAAAAAACAGGAGGAAGAATTAATCATGGAAGAGCCAAAAAAGGTCTATCTCAATCCCGTCCCTGTCAGGATATGGCATTGGATCCATGCCTTCGGGATCGTAACTCTATGTGTTACAGGGGCCCAGATCAGATTCCCGGAGTACGTGCATCTCTTTAGTAACTATAAATCAGCAATAATGGTCCATGACTATGTTGGGATCACTGTATGCCTCGATTACTCGATATGGTTTATCTATTATCTATTTATCGCTCGGAATATGAAAAAGCTCTATATCCCCACTGCGGACGACCTGAAGACAGGCATCATGAGACAGGCAATGTTCTATGGGCTCAATTACTTCCGTGGTCTCCCAAATCCGCACCACAGCACGCCTGATAACAAGTTTAACCCAATGCAGAAGATAGCATACCTGATGATCATGACGACCCTCGTCCCAATTATTCTTGCATCCGGTCTGTTGCTTATCTTTATTACGCCAAGCTGGCTGGCGGCATTGGGAGGAGTAAAAATAGTTATTGGAATACATTTCCTGGTAGCCTCCTTCTTTGCTGCCTTTGTCATTGTCCATTTCTATCTGGCTACGCTGGGTCATACCTTCTGGGCCCATTTCATAACGATGATAACTGGTTGGGAGGAAGAGGTGGAAGGGCACTAAGTATTCCCCTGATGTCCTTTTATCTATTTAATCGTTAAAAATTATGGGTTGTC
>JALTHV010000143.1:0-1584 GCA_027004315.1 Deltaproteobacteria bacterium | reverse complement strand
ACCGGTTCTGTCCATCCTGCGAAGGTCGAAATCCAGGACATAGTCACAATACGTAATCTGCCTATACTTATTGAGAAGTGTTTCTCTTAGAAAACTACCTAAAGGATCAGAGGTGGTGAGTAACTAAAAAGGGTATTTTGCAAAATGTCCTTATTGAGGAGTCATCAGGTATCTTGGATAGGAGTACGGGATGCATATTATCGTCTTTGGAGACATTCATATGGATTATAGAGGTATTGATAGCATTCCAGGGATCTCACAGGCCGACTTTCTGATAGTTACAGGAGATTTTACCAATTTTGGAGGAAAAAAAGAGGCCTCGATAGTGCTGGATGTCATCCGGCGTCTAAATCCCAGGATATATGCAGTCCCGGGTAACCTGGATAAGCCCTCAGTCGGGACCTATCTGGATGAACTCGGCATAAATATCCATGGTAAGGGGGTTGTCCTGGGAGACCTGGGGATCTTTGGGGTAGGGGGCTCTAATCCTACTCCCTTCAATACCCCGACTGAATTTTCAGAGGAAGAGCTGGGGGATATTGTCCGAAATGCCTACCGACAGGTAGCCAATGCCCCAATCAAGGTCCTGATATCCCATCCTCCACCCTATAATACTGCTACTGACCGGATAGGTGAGGACGTCCATGTGGGCAGCACTGCCATCAGAAAATTTATCGAAAAAGAGCAGCCTGACTTCTGCTTCACGGGCCATATACACGAATCCAGAGGAGAAGACCGGATCGGACGTACCCTGATCCTTAATCCAGGGATGTTGAAGGACCCTGGATGGATCGAGTTCCATAGCATGGAAGACGGGAGCTTTGTTGCGCACCTCAACTGAGAAATTCTCTCAGGGCATCCTTCCAGTGCCTCAGCCGCCTGCCGGCAATGGAATAGAAGCGGCTATTGTCCAGGACAGAATAGCCAGGGCGTCTGGCAGGCCTTGCAAACTGGGATGTAGGGACAGGGACCACCCTGCCTGGGTCCATTCCGGAGCACCTGAGGGCCTCTCTGGCGAGCTCAAACCATGAACAACTCCCCTGATTTGTGAGGTGTACTATACCATAGGCCTTTCGCATCACCAGATCAAGGATCCCCCCAGCAAGGTCCGCTGTATAGGTAGGAGAGCCGATCTGGTCATTTACGACCTTTAAGATCTTCTGCCTGTGGGAGAGATCCAGCATTGTCCTGACGAAGTTAGGCCCTGCCTTTCCATAGAGCCATGCAGTCCTTACTATCAGAAAGGTGACACCAGAGGACTCTATGGCCCTTTCTCCTTCCAGCTTTGAGGCACCATATATATTTATTGGGCCTGTGGTATCTCCTTCTCTGTAGGGTCTTGTGCCTTTTCCATCAAATACGTAGTCAGTGCCTATATGAACCAGGAGAGTGCCGGTCTTGCTACAGGCACTTGCAAGATTTCCAGTCCCTTTGGCATTTACACTGAAGGCATTCTCTGGTTCAGTCTCGCAGAGGTCTACCTTGGTAAAGGCGGCACAGTTTATTACTATGGCTGGCTTGACATCCTTGAGAGCAGAGATACAGGATTGGGGATCTGTGATGTCCAGGTCCTGCCGTCCAAAG
>JALTHV010000142.1 GCA_027004315.1 Deltaproteobacteria bacterium | reverse complement strand
AGATAAGAAAAAAGGAGTAATCTCATGGGCAGGCTTGTCAAGGCACTGACCTATTTTGTAGCTGCAGCAGCCCTTGTCTTTATAGGGATTTTGGCCTTCCTGCATCTCTATCTGACTGGAGACCGGGTAAAGGCCTTAATTATACCCAGGGCTGAGCAGGTGCTTGACCGTAAGGTGGCTATCGGAAAGATAGAAATCAATATCCTGAATGGCATAGATATAAAGGACTTTTCTGTAAAGGAAAGGGATGGGAGATCTGATTTCCTTACTATCAAGGCCCTCACGCTGCGATACGACCCTTGGTCCCTCCTGCAGAGGCAATTTTTAGTAACCGAAGTCCACATCAAAGACCCAACCCTTCATCTCTCTCGTGACCATGGAGGCAGTTTTAACTTCGGGCCTGTGCCACTATTGTTAGAGAAGGCAAACAAGACAAGATTTAGCCTGCCTGTTGCCCTTAAGGCAGAGCTGATAGACATAGATAACGCCCGAATAGTATTTAGGGATGCCTTCAACGAATTGCCTTCTGTACTTGGCAAGGCAGGATTAAGATTATCTGCCGATGCAGGCCGTGACCTATCCAGACTTCGTTATCAGGGCAGACTGAATTTTGCAGCCGATGTCCATTATAATAATGAGGCAAGGTCTCATGTCTCAGGGACCTGCGATTTCGATCAGGACCGGTTGGGATTTAAGACGGATATCAATCGGGATAGAGAGCGGATCCATCTTGAGGGCCAGGTCCGGGACTACCTCAGGACTCCAGATATTCAATTAGATGTCGTCAGCAGTAACCTGGACCTTGATCATATTATCGCCATGGTAGCATGTCTGTTCAGGTCGGCTTCCGGATCCAAAATGCCTGTCTCCCTCGGTCTCAGGGCCAGGGGTGAAGTGAAGGCAGGGCAGGCCATATACAGAGGCTTCAGAGTAGATGACTTCTATATGAAATACTCCCTGAAGAAGGGGATCCTGATGGCAAAGGACCTATCTGGCAAGACATTGGGGGGAGAAGTCAAGAGTGCGATTGAGGTGGATCTGACCAGACCTGAACCGGCCTTCAAGGGACAACTTGCATTGACATCAGTACGGGTGGCAGACCTCTATTCTGCCGTGGCCCAAGAGGCCTCGAATGCCGTTTCCGGGACGCTGGGGTCATTTATCACCTTTGCAGGTACCGGCACAGAATGGCCAGAGATCCGGGAGAGCCTCACTGCTGATGGCAACTATACCCTTCGTGACGGTTGGATCCGAAACACTGCGGTTACCAGCATTGCAGCCAATCTGCTTGGCATCAGAGAACTCAATGACTTGTCCTTTAAAGATATCTCAGGCACCTTACGGGTTGCCAAGGGAAAGGCCTTTCTGAGGACCCGGATGGACAGCAGGGGTCTCAAGGCCTTGGCAGATGGCTCTGTAGGTCTGGACGGTAAACTGGATCTTCCCTTGACTCTGCGCCTATCGCCGGAATTTGGTAAAAGGCTCAAAAGACCCGTACTGGCAACCAGATACCTTACAGATAGAGAGAATAATACAGTTATATTCCTCAAGCTCATAGGTACCCTACACAGGCCAGCTCTTACTTTTGATACTACCGGAGTAAAGGGAAGGAAAGAAGATCCAAAACTATGAATGATAAAGATCCTATTAAAAGTCCAGAGGCCAGGCAGAGATCCATAGGCCTTTTAGACAGGCTTTTACAGGCATGGGGTTCGTTCATGGCCTGGATTTGGTCAACATCCCCTGGTCCTGATGAACAAAAATGGCAGAAGGCGATACGGGCTCTCATACGGATCCATTTCATAGTATTCCAAGAATTCCGCCGTGACTCCATAACCCTTCGTGCCAGTGCCCTGACCTATACAGTGGTCCTGTCCATGGTCCCTACCTTGGCCTTGGGGACAGCAGTATTAAAGGGCCTGGGGGCCGGAGACCAGATGCGACAGGCCGCCTATCGTATCATAGACCAATTGGAGCCGTCCGGAGAAGGCCAGGGACAACGGCCCGCTCATGTGCCTGCCCAGGAGGGCCTCGGCATCCACCTTCATAAGGCCGTAGACCAGATCTTTAATTATGTCGATCGCACCAACTTTGCCACCTTGGGTGCCTTTGGGATCCTGGGATTGGTAATCACTGCGATTGCCGTCTTGAGCAGCATCGAGAAGGCCATGAATAATATATGGAATGTCAGGAGCGGCCGGGCCCTGGGCCGGAAGATCATGGATTATCTGGCCTTTATGATCCTGCTTCCCATAACGATAAACCTGGCCATGGCCACTATGGCAACCCTGCAAAGCCCTGCCCTCCTGAGCCGGCTCCAGGTCATACTCCGGGTGACCTGGTTAGGGCCTCTCATGCTGAATATGGTACCAATAGTGCTGATTGTGGCTACCTTTAGTATACTCTACAAGTTTCTTCCCAATACCAGGGTCGGAGTCTTCCCGGCCATGGTCGGTGGCTTGTTCGGCGGGATAGGCTGGATCCTGATACAGTTTGTCTATCTTAGGCTCCAGATAGGTGTAGCCCGCTATAATGCTATCTACGGTTCTTTTGCTACTCTTCCGCTCTTTTTGATCTGGATATATACAGGCTGGATAATCTTTTTGTCAGGGGCAGAAATGGCCTTTGCGGTCCAGGTATGGCGGCGTTATCTCTGGAGGGGCCTGGTACTCAATCCTGTTACCAGGCTGGCACTTGCCTTTGACATTATGCAGGCAATCCTGGTCGACTTCCGTGGAAGGCGAGTCAGCGACCATGCGAGCCTTGTCCTGCATCTTAGACAACCCGATGTCTATATAGCAGATGTCGTGAAAACTCTATTGAGCAAGGGCCTGCTGAGGCGAGTTGACGGGAAGAAAGATCAATTCGTACCCGCAGCCCCGGCCGACGAAATCAATCTTGCGGAGATTGTAGACGTGATATGCGGTACAGAGGTCCCCCCTTCTCCAGGAGGATACCTGGCAGAGGAAGTCCTTAAGTCTGCAAAGTCTGCCCTGACTGGTAGGAAATGGTCTATAGTTACACCATGAAAAAAAGGCCTGGATCTGTATTGTTCGACATGGACGGGGTAATACTTGACAGCATGTCTTATCATGTAAGGGCCTGGCAGGAGGCCCTATCTGAACATGGGCTTTCAGTGTCTGCTGAAGTCCTCTATCTCCATGAGGGTGCGATAGAGCCGGATACAGCCGCAGCGATCTTTCAAAAAAACGGATGTCCTGTGGATAGTCACCAATTCTATGCGATATTGGAGCGTCAGGAACAGATATTCGTCAGCCACTATCGATCCGTGATCAGACCGTTTCCAGGGGTGCCGCATATCCTGAAGCGGCTCTGCGATGCAGGGCAGAAGCTGGTCCTGGTCACAAGTTCCTATGGAGAAATCGTAGAAAATGTCCTCCCATCTGAGATCAGGGACCGCATGAACCACATCATCACTGGAGATCAGGTCAGCAGGAGAAAGCCTTTTCCGGATCCATACCTGGCTGCCCTATCGGCCCTTGGGCAGGGTCCGGAGTCCTGTCTTGTGGTGGAGAATGCACCCGCTGGTATTACTGCTGCCAAGGCCGCAGCCATTCCATGTGTTGCACTTACCACCACTCTTGACAAAGAATGTCTCTCTGAGGCAGATACCGTGCTGACTTCACATGCCGAGCTCATTGATTACATCTTGGGATAGCGGGGACGTGAACGGTTACGCAAAGGGAGTTTTTATGGTAAAAAAAGTAAAATGTGCCTATTGTAAAAAGAGGACAGCGAAGAGATTTTGTCCTGCATTGGGCAAATTGATCTGTCCTATCTGCTGTGGGGAAAACCGTCTAAAAAATATAGACTGCGATGAGGGATGCCCATATCTTGGCAATGAGGAATATCAAGAAAGGCTTCGCAGAGTAAAGGAGCTCAATCTCTTATTAGAAAGTGTCCCGCATTCAGAGCATGATGATGTTTTTAAAAATAGAGTGGCAGCTTCTCTCGCCTATAATTTTGAGCTCTTTTTTGCTGACTCTTATATAAAAGGTCAATTTGATCTTACCGATAATAAAGTCAAAGAAGCCCTTACAAATCTATACTATGTAATATTTAAAAAGCAAAAGCCAATTTCTGATCCATTATTTAATGAGCTAGTTAGAATATATAATAGAGTCAAAATTGAATATGAGCAAGAACTAATAAGACAGGTGATTTTGAGGATTATAATCTCCATAAAAAGGATGACAGGCGCTCAATTTGGGCCTTGTGGTTATTTAAATTATCTGAAGGATAACCTACATCTATCATCTAAAAAAGGTACCCAGCAGCATATAATAGAACTTAAGGATGGAAGAAAATACCATTATGAACAGGATTAAGGTAAGCGTTCATATTCCCCCGGCCAGCGGTAGCCTTTTTCAGGGTTTCAGGGGCATCGCCTGATGCACAAGATCAGGGCACTCTGCCCATTAATCCGCACCGAAACCCTTCAAAATGCTACTGCTGGCCGGGGACGTGAACAGTTACGGATTAAGGGCCTTTGAATATTGAAGCGATCAATTAATCAAAAAATCTACAGGCCACCTCCTGGTTCTACTATATATCTATTGGGGATATGCGGTACAGGGATGGCTGCCCTGGCCGGTCTGCTCAAGGAGAAGGGCTATAAGATAGAGGGCTCTGACAGCCAGGCCTATCCACCGATGAGTGATGTCCTCAGAGAGATGGGGATCCCTATAAGACCGGGATATCGTCCTGAGAATCTGGCCCCCGCCCCTGATTTAGTAATCATAGGAAATGTGATCAGGGCAGATAATCCGGAGGCCAGGCACGTAATCTCAAGGGGTATTCCCTATCTCTCTTTCCCTGAGGCCTTATCTCTCCTCTTTTTGACGGACAGAAAATCTCTGGTGGTAGCTGGCACCCATGGCAAGACTACCACTTCTACCCTCCTGGTCTCTGCCATTGAGGCATTGGGGAAAGATCCCGGCTTTATGATAGGAGGCGTGCCCAAGGCATTTGGATCGGGTTTTCGCATAGGGAGTCCGCCCTGGTTTGTAGTGGAAGGAGACGAATATGACACCGCCTTTTTCGATAAGGCCCCCAAATTTTTACACTATAGGCCCTATGGGGTCATACTTACGAGCATCGAGTTCGACCACGCAGATATATATACCGATCTGGATGCGATAAGGGAGGCCTTTTCCAGGCTGGTTTCCTTGATCCCTCCTGATGGAATCCTGGTGGCCTGTGCGGATTGGCCGACGGTTACTGAGATATGTGGCCAGGCCAGGTGCAAGGTGGTGACATATGGTAAGGGCAATGGGTGCGAGTGGCAACTAGGTGATCTCTCCGTGGATGCTAACCGTACCGAATTTACTGCCCTGTACCAAGGCAAGATATGGGGCAGGGTGAGGATAAGACTTCCGGGCAGGCACAATGCCTTGAATTCCCTGGCTGCCCTTGCCCTCTGCAGGCATCTCGGGATGGATAGGGATGCAGTTCTTAAGGGCCTGGCCGTCTGCCCTGGCGTAAGGAGAAGGCAGGAGTTCAGGGGAGAGATAGCAGGGATTACGATAATTGATGATTTTGCCCACCATCCGAGTGCGGTCAAGGAGACCCTGGCTGCGCTGAGGTCTGTATACCCTGATCGCCGTCTTATAGCGGTGTTTGAGCCGAGGACCAATACCAACAGGAGGAGTGTCTTCCAGGAGGTCTATCCCCATGTGTTCAGTTCTGCCGACCGGGTACTGGTCCGCGCAGTAGTTGATCCTGAAAAGGCCCCGGCTGGAGACAGATTTTCATCTGAAAAATTGGTGAAAGACCTCAGGGACACGGGTATCGATGCGGCATACTTCCCGGATGTCGAATCCATCCTCAGGGACCTCCTGGCAGGGCTTTCTGAGGGTGACGTAGTAGTCGTTCTCTCTAATGGCGACTTTGATGGCCTCATTGAGAGGCTGATCTCTGCCCTGTCCACTGGCCGACAATCCCTTAGGCCTTCAGTCACGGAGACACAGGCAAGCCAATTGCCCAATCTGCACCTCTCCAGGTTCCGAGAGCTGTCCAGAATCTCAAAGGGCCTAGCCAGGAGGGGCCGCCTATACACCGCACATGGGGTGGTGGATACGCCTGCCTTTATGCCAGTAGGGACCCAGGCCACTATAAAGGCCCTGACGCCTGAAGAACTCAGGGAGTGCGGGGCCCAAATAATCCTGGGGAATACCTATCATCTCTATCTGCGTCCTGGCCATGAGACTATAAGAAAGCTTGGTGGACTGCATCAGTTTATGGGCTGGGACGGCCCCATCTTGACAGATAGCGGCGGGTTTCAATTATATAGCCTTGCAGCACTCAGGAAGGTAGACAGAGATGGAGTCACGTTTCGTTCCCATATAGACGGCTCTCTCCACAGGCTTACGCCAGAGCTTGTCGTTGAGATCCAGGAGGCCTTGGGCTCGGACGTGATGATGTGCCTTGATGACTGTATCCCCTATCCTGCCAGTGATGAGGAGGTCAGAAGGGCCTCTGATCTGACTACATCCTGGGCCAGGAGGTGCCTCAATGCAAAGACCAGAAAAGACCTCCTGCTGTTCTCTATTATACAGGGAGGGATGAGCCATAATTGGAGGAGGCGTAGTGCACTTGACCTTCTGGAGCTTGGGTTTGACGGATATGCCATCGGTGGACTCAGTGTCGGTGAGCCAAAGGGGCTTATGCTCGAGATGATCGATTGCACAAGGCCTTTGATCCCAGATAGATATCCTGTATATGCAATGGGCCTTGGTACCCCTGAAGACCTGATTGAGGGTGTGGCAAGGGGTATTGATATGTTTGACTGCGTGATGCCTACCAGAAATGCCAGAAACGGTATGCTCTTTACTTCCTTTGGGCATATTGTTATAAAGAATTCTCGTTTTGCCGAGGATCCGAGGCCAATAGATCCGGCCTGTACGTGCTATACCTGCAGGCATTATTCTCGTGCCTATCTGAGGCACCTCTTTATAGCAAGGGAGCTATTGGCCTATCGACTTAATACTATACATAATTTACATTATTTTTTGCATCTCATGAAAGAGATACGGAGGGCCATAGAGACAGACAGTTTCGAGGCCTTTAGGGAGAGGTTTTATTTAAAAAAAGGGTAACTGTTCACATTCCCCCCGGGTCAGCGGTAGCCTTTTAAAGGGTTTCAGTGCGAATTAATGGGCAGAGTGTCCTGATCTTGTGCATCAAGCGATGCTCCTGAAACCCTTCAAAAGGCTACCGCTGACCCGGGGATGTAAAAAGAAGGAGATCAATAGATAATGATAGCATCATTAGTCTATGCCATGGGGGCCCCTTCCGGCGGAAAGGCGGGGAATCCGATTATGGCCTTTCTGCCCCTGATTATTATTTTTGCAATTTTTTATTTTCTCTTAATCAGACCACAGCAGAAGAGGGCAAAGGAACACAAAAATTTTCTGGATTCCCTGAGTCGCGGAGAAGAGGTAATGACATCTGGAGGATTGATAGGAAGAGTGACAGGCCTTACAGAGGACGTCGTTACCCTGGAAGTGGCGGACAAGATAAAGATCAAGGTAGCACGGGCATATATCCTGGGGAGACCTGCCAATAAAAAATAGCTAGGCCCTTTCTTTTCTCTGCCGGTGTGAGCGATCAGAGGGTATTTTTATTTTGCTTACAGGTCGTTAGCCACTTATTGACCTCTTTTTTTAGGAGTCCATAAAAGGCGTCAGAGCCTCCTAGTCCAGTTCTGCCAAAGGTATAGTTGATTTCAAGGAACAAGGGGGTATCTGATCTATCTAAGAAAATGAGGTCAAAACCTGCTAGGTTGATTCCAGTACGATTACACAGCTCTCTTACCGCTTTTCTACCTATAGCCTGTAGTCCTGGGTCAGTATGGGTATCAATTTCCCCTCCCCTTGCTATGTTATGGAGAAAGCCGGATCTATTGTATCGCCAATAGCTCTCTATATGTGTCCCTATGACCACTACCCTGAGGTCTCTATCGAGCCCGGGGATAAATTCCTGTAAGACAAAGCCAAAGATACCCTGAAGTTCAGAATAGCTGAGTATCTTTATTGCCTCTTTCAGGTCATGATCATCTTCTATTAGCCATATCTGGGTTCCCTCTCCCCCCTTGGTCCCCTTTATCACAAATGGGTAGGGAGGAGGCCTGAAAGGGGTCATCATTAAAGGATGATTGCCCAGCATAGTCTCTACCCTAGGAAAGATCCAGGTCTTCGGGTGCAGGGCCCCATAACTCCAGAAAAGCAGGGTATCTCCCACCTTTCCCTCCCACTTAAAGCGGAGATCATAGTTCGGGAAGACGTGGGGACACAGGATATGGCACAAGGTATAGAGTTCCCTGGATACCGTCTGTGGCAGTATCACTGCCCTGGCCTTTCTGAGACTATGGGCCAATGCCTCATCCCAGATATTCCTATCCCAGTAAAAGATATCGCCACTGATCATGGGATGAAAGGATATCACAGGACCTCTGGTGTCACCTCTAGATTCGCTGATAGTAATGCCTCCTCTGATCTTTAAAGCTAGATCCCAAAGTATACTTATCTTGACATAGCTGCATTTGGTTATTAAAAATCTCCTGCATGATAGATGCAAGAGATCTCGATTTTGATAAAGAAAATGGGCTGCTTCCAGCAATAGCTCAGGACTATAAGACTGGAGAAGTCCTCATGTTGGCCTATATGAACAGGCAGGCCTGGGAGGAGACCCTGAAGACAGGCAAGGTCCATTACTGGAGCCGTTCCAGAAATAAACTGTGGCTCAAGGGTGAAACTTCAGGCCATGTACAGTTGCTGAAGAATGCATACGTGGACTGTGATCTGGATGCCATATTAGTAAAGGTGGATCAGTTAGGTGGTGCGGCGTGTCATAAAGGCTATAGGAGCTGTTTTTATAGGGAAGTCCAGGAAGGTGCCCTCGTCCGGATAGCAGAGCCTGTATTTGATCCCAAGGAGATCTACGGAAAGTGAATCAACTTAAGCTCGGTATTCCAAAAGGAAGTTTGCAGCAGGCCACTATAGAACTGTTTAAAAAGTCGGGGTGGTCTATAGATGTCCATCACAGGAGCTATTTCCCTGACATAGATGATCCGGATATTTCATGTGCTATATGTAGGGCCCAGGAAATGTCTCGTTATGTAGAGCAGGGGATATTAGATGTTGGCATTACAGGCCGTGACTGGATCCTTGAAAATGACTCCGATGTAGTAGTTATTGCAGACCTGATATATTCCAAGATCAGCAGGCGCCCTGCTCGATGGGTGCTTGCCGTGCCTGCAGGATCTCCATATCATTCTCCAGAGGACCTTGAGGGCAAGAAGATAGCTACAGAGCTTGTCAATTTCTCCAGACGTTACTTTGCAGAACGGGGAATAGGTGTAGAGATCGAGTTTTCCTGGGGGGCCACTGAAGGTAAGGTGGCTTCAGGACTTGCCGATGCCATTGTTGAGGTGACAGAGACTGGGACTACCATCAGGGCCCATGGTCTGGTAATTATAGAAGAGCTAATGAAGTCCAACCCCCAGTTGATAGCAAACAGAGGTGCATGGGAAGATCCCTGGAAAAAGGAGAAGGCCAAGCAGATATCGATGCTCCTGCAGGGTGCACTGCGGGCAGATCGTCTTGTGGTAATTAAGATGAATGTCCTCAAAAAAAGGTTGCAGCAAGTAGCGGATTTGCTTCCCAGCCTTAATGCCCCTACCGTTTCTCCCTTGTATGATCAGGAATGGTGTTCTGTGGAAACGGTCATAGACAAGGCCAATGTAAGAGAACTTATCCCGCGGCTGAAGGCTGGAGGTGCGCAGGGAATAATAGAATATTCTCTCAATAAGGTCCTCTGAATCTGGTGGACCTCAGGATCACCGATACCCTTTTCGTCAAGAGTGTCTTTGATCTCTCTCAGCTCCCTCCGGCCACTCTGCCGGAAGTGGCCTTTGCAGGGCGATCAAACGTAGGCAAATCCTCTCTCCTGAACCGTCTTATGGGAAGGCAGAAGATGGTGAAGGTAGGTTCAAGGCCGGGGTTTACCCAGTCTCTCAATTTCTTTTTGATCAATGGGTCTGTCTATTTTGTCGATCTTCCAGGCTATGGATTTGCAAGGGCCCCAAAACACATACAATATAAGTGGCACAGATTGGTAGAAGGCTATATCGAGACCAGAGAGGTGCTAAATAGTGTGGTGTGTATATTTGATATGAGACGAATCCCGGATAAAATGGATCTAGGCCTTTTAGAGTATCTGCATGCCCTGAAAAGACCTGCCTGGATAGTCCTGAACAAGGCAGATAAAATTTCTCAGCCCAAAAGGCAGAGACAGATACAGGCTATCAGCCAGAAAATCCCTGGTTTTATCAATAAGATTCCTTTGATTGTCTCTGCCCGTACAGGAGAGGGAGTCCGGCCCCTGCTTGAAGCGATCTGGCCTCAGGGACTGTAGAACCCATCAGCTCAAGAGAAACGTAAGCGTTCATATTCGACATGAACGGTTACAGAGAAATTCTATCTATTTATAATACTCAAAAGGCCTATTACCTCTACGGTATAGGCCTTTTTTAATCCTGCTTAAAAAAGTCTTACAAAGACTGTCCTACTACTTCTTTCTGACGTGGCATCCAAAGCACCTTGTCGGGGCCTTGGGGTTTGTTTTGTGCATGGATTTATGACAACCTCTGCAGTTTTTATGCATGACTTTCTTGACGCTGTTTAGACTACCGGGCATACCACTACTGGCATTGTGACACGCAGAGCACTTTTCGATCTTCTGGCCTTGTTTGTAGGGAAGTTGTTTCCCATTAGGTCCCTTTCTGTGATGACACTCTCCACACTTAAGTCTCTTCTGGTGTGCAGCATGGTGGAAGGTGACATTGCCCATCCTTGCCTTAAATGTAATAGTAGGTGGGCCAGCAGCCATGGCAAC
>JALTHV010000141.1 GCA_027004315.1 Deltaproteobacteria bacterium | reverse complement strand
CCTTACTGCATCTTCAATGAGTTGCATTGCAATGGCGGCCCCTGTGCCCTCACCAAGACGGAGGTCAAGGTCAAGGATGGGGCGAAACCCTTCCTTTTTAAAGAAGGCCCTGTGCCCCTTTTCAGAGGACAGATGAGAGAAAAAGAGATAGTCTTTCACCAGGGGATCGAGGCGCATGGCCACTATGGCACCGGCACTGGCAATAAAGCCATCGACCACAACTATCATCCGGCGGGCAGCACCTCCCAGACAGAGCCCGCAGATCCCCGCTATCTCCAGACCGCCAACGGCCGAGAGGGTCCCTATGGGGTCGTTGATATCTGTGTGGTTGACCTCAAGGGCCCTTTCCACTACCTTGACCTTGTGGCTCAATCCCTCTCCGTCAAGGCCGGTCCCTCTGCCGGTTACATCCATGACCTCTGCCGGCAACAGGGCAGAAAAGAGGGCAGAAGAGGGTGTGGTATTTCCTATGCCCATATCTCCAGTGGCAATCATGGTACAGCCATCTGCAAGGGCCCTGTCGGCCATTTCAATGCCCACATCAATGGCCCTTACTGCCTCCTCGCGTGTCATTGCCGGCCCTATGCTGATATTGCCGGCCCCCCTCTTCACATTTCTCTTGATCAGGCCCTCTACATCCTGGAGATCTTCCTTCATCCCGATATCGATAACAGATACAGAGGCACCGGCACAACGCGCAAGGACATTGATTGCTGCCCCGCCGGCCAGGAAGTTTTTCACCATCAGGCCGGTGACCTCTTGGGGATATGCACTGACTCCCTCAGAGACCACGTCGTGATCCCCTGCAAAGACAAAGACCCTCTTTTTTTGGACTGAAGGTCTCTCCTCTTGCAGAATGGCTACCACACGTGCAGCCATCTCTTCCAGAGAACCCAGACTGCCCCTGGGTTTTGTCAGGTTGTCCAGCCTCTCTTTTGCCTTTTTTAGCCATTCATCAGAAAGTGGTTCAATCTTTCTCAATGTCTCCTCCTAGATCTTCGGTAATATCTCAATAGGCCGGTCTTACAGATTAAAGGAACTGAAAAAATGTAACCGTTCACACCCCCTCCTGTTGCAACCGTTCACGTCCCCGGAGAATGTGATGAACAGTTACAAAAAAATAGTGAAAGGATCACAGAATATCCCATATAAAGGGCCCTGACTTCAAGGACCGGCCCAGATTTTCTTTAAAAAAGGTTGTGAGATCAAGCCGGTTCCCATTGTGCCACCAATCCCGAAGGATATCACCGGCCTCAGGATTCAGGAACCAGTCATTTCCAGCGGCCTCGTTCAGATACTCCCAAAGACCGGCGACTCCCATAAAGGCCTGGAAATAGTCCATGGAGTAAAAGTCAGGCATAAGATCAAAGGGATAGGTCTCCGGATCATAGTAAAAGCCTGTCTCCCTTCCCATTATTTCTGAGTAAAGGGGCTGCCCCTCTTTCAGCCGGCCAAGGCGGAAGTTCTCTACCTCAATAAGCAGCTTGGCGCCGTAACGGCGGGTCAAGGTAAACATCTTCAGGGCCTGGGCATGCGAGATGGCCTGTGCATTTTCAGAAGATAGGCCCAGGACTTCCTGTAGAAATCCCCTGGACATGCACATCCTCTGAAAGAGAAAGGCAAAGGCCTCTGATAAGGCCCCCGACTGAAAGAAGTCCTTCTCTTCAGGAGGCAGTGTGGGGTCTGTATAGATAAAGCTCAAGGCATGACCAAGCTCATGGAAAAGGGATTCCATATCCAGCCATCCCCGGAGGGGCCCTATAATGACATGCACCTCTTTTGGTATATCTACAGGGATACAGTAGGACTGACGACCAGATATGCCTTCTGAATGGATGTGGAGTGCAGGATTCCCTACAAGATCCATCCCCCATCTGCGAAAAAACTCCATAATTTTCTTTATCGTGAGCTCTTTGGGAAAGAGGTGGTCCATATAACGGAGCCCTAAGAGGTAAATGGCATCGAAACGGGAGGCCTCCTCCAGGGACAGGCCAGTAACTGTGCCTAGCCAAGGCTCAATAAGACCTCTGTATCTATCCCTGGTTTCACTGAGGAAGTCTTTGGCATAAGATCCGGGCTCTGTCAGCGAAGTGCCCCTTTTTTCTTCGCAGAAGACTATATATCCAGGATAACCAAGGTCGTGCTCCAGCACATTCAAGAGTGCCTCCCATGAGACATAACTGAAGGAAGCCAAAAAGGCACAGAGAGAGTGGATTTCTTTGGCCATAGCACCTCTGGCCTGATTATCACCGCTATCCTGGCACCATGTAATTACCTCGGTAAAAGGGACCTTTTGGCCATTCACATTGGCCTTGGCTCCCCGCATCCAGGTATTCAGCATGGCCTGGAAGGGCTCTACTTTTGACCGGATAAAATGATCAGCTGCCTGGCAGTAGACATGGCCGGCAGATCCTGTTGTCCCAAAGGCATGTCTTACTGCCTCAACGTCTACCAAATTAATGGCACTAAGGGTGTCACTCCGGGTCTGCTCTGACCCAAGATGGAGAGAGAGGTCACGCCTCCTCATTTCCTTGGTCATGGCCAAGAGCCTTGCTACCCATTCATGGCGGACTTGGTTTTGGATCTCTGGAGTGGTCATTTTTCTCTGAATTATGGTAATTTCGCTAAAGGTATAAAATAGCATAAAACTATACGAGTGTTTGGGCAACTTTCTGCAACTTCTCAATAAGTGGAGGCTTCCATTTTGGTAACCGGTCACGGGGTGCTCCTTTTTCCAACATGCTCTCGCCCCTCATCCTGCCCTCTCCCCCAGGGGAGAGGGTTTGGGTGAGGGGGAACACTGTATTGCCAGAACTTATTGAGAAGTTACACTTTTGGACTTGGCCAGTTTGCCAACAATGAGGTGAAGGGTATATATAATCGATAAACTGGTGATAATAGGAAACTGGAAAATGAGAAAGATGACTAAAGCAGAACGAGAGGCACTGATCCGGGACTTCGGATGGGCCACCCTGTGCATGGTGGATCCGGAAGAGAGGCCATATGCCATTGAGTTCAGCTACTTCCTCGATAAAAACGACATCTGCGGTCTGGTCCATCCAACAGGTCTTACTGCCAGATGCCTAAAGCTGAATCCAGAGGTATGTCTAAAGATCTGTGATAGTGACAGGCAATGTAGTTCCTACCGTGCCATATCTTGTTTTGGGAGGGCATCTTTTAAAGAAACCCGGGATCCAGATAGCATAAATGCCGCATGGGATGCCCTTGAAAGACAGTTGGGCCTGCCATCCGGGGCACTTGAGAAATACAAGGCCCATTATGCCAATGCCAAAAAGTCCCTCTCTATACTTCGGGTCCGGGTAAAAAAGTCTACTGGTGTCACCAACTGGCCGTAACTGTTCACATTCCCCCCGGCCAGCGGTAGCCTTTTGAAGGATTTCAGGAGCATCGCTTGATGCACAAGATCAGGGCACTCTGCCTATTAATCCGCACTGAAATCCTTCAAAAGGCTACCGCTGGCCGGGGACGTGGACGGTTACAACTGGCCAGTAGGCCAAGGCTAGCTGAATCCTACTTTTATGATGAACTACCCCGTGGCAAGCTACGGGGCATCAAGGGGAAATAAGATCTATGGAATGGACAAAAGAGGCACTCAAGGCATTTGAGGCCGTTCCGCCCTTTGTAAGGCCCATGGCCAGGAAGGGAGTGGAGGCCTATGCCAGGACTAGAGGCTACGACCGCATTACCCCTGAACT
>JALTHV010000140.1 GCA_027004315.1 Deltaproteobacteria bacterium | reverse complement strand
GCTAAATTCATTAGGCTTATAGTGTACGCTTTATCCGACTTTCAGGGTAAGAGCGAGAGCATATTGGGGAAAAAGCACCCTGTTATCAGTTACCAAAATGGATGCCCCAACTTATTGAGAAATTACTTAAAAGATGCCTATCTTCTTGACTTAATGGCTTTTTTTGGTTATTACTTAAAAAGTAGTATGGCTTTTTTGGGCTTTTTGATCTGTTTGGAGTGGAGGATGTTTTGATATGACTTTAACAAAAGCGGATCTTGTAAGCCGCATATATGCGACTAAGATATTGAACAAGGCAGAGTCTATCCATGCTATAGATAGTCTACTTGAGATCATAAAACGACATCTTGAGGCAGGAGAAAACGTCCTTATCAGCGGTTTTGGTAAATTTTCTGTAAAGGATAAGAGATCCAGGAGGGGCAGAAATCCACACACAGGAGAGGATCTAATCCTAGCTCCCCGGAGGGTAGTGACCTTCCGGCCCTCAGGAGTATTGCGTAAAAAGATAGCTGAGGATCACGAAAAGGTAACTGTTCACGTCCCTAGCCAGCGGTAGCCTTTTGAAGGGTCTCAGTGCGGATTAATGGGCAAAGTGCCTTGATTTTGTGTATCAAGCGATGCTCCTGAAACCCTGAAAAAGGCTACCGCTGGCTAGAGGGGAATGTGAACAGTTACACGAAGAGTAGCCTTCTTTCTTAGACTAGCTCATTAATTTTAAGGTGGTGCCGAAGGGGAGATTCGAACTCCCACAGATATAATATCCACTAGAACCTGAATCTAGCGCGTCTACCAATTCCGCCACTCCGGCCAAACGAAACCCTAATCTTTTCCCTGCCCAGTGTTGTCTAACTTTTTGTATTTTGAGATAGACTTAATACACTTTTAAGAAACAATCCATAATCTGCATCCAATAGAGATCCTACAAGAGTCTGACAGGCACCTAATATCCCATTAAACCTGATCAGCCTTGACGCTATACCAGGAATGTAAAAAGTTTCAATGGCCCCATTAAATATAGGGCCCTTGTACTTGTCAAGGGTCCATTGTAATGTAAGTGTTTACACCTCCTGTTGCAACCGTCTACGTCCCCGGCCAGCGCTAGCATTTTGGAGGGTCTCAGTGCGGATTAATGGGCAGAGTGCCTGATCTTGTGCATCAAGCGATGCTCCTGAGACCCTTCAAAAGGCTACCGCTGGCCGGGAGGATGTGAACAGTTACATTGTAATCTTTGTGAGTTAAATAATAATTATGGACTCAATAAGGGCATAAAGTGAAAATTTATCGAAGACTACAGGAAATTCCCAGGCCATTTTGTCGGCCTGCTCTTACTGTAGGAAATTTTGATGGAGTGCATCTGGGACATCAGGCACTTTTCCGCAAGGTAATAGAACTCGCAGGACCAAGAAATGGGGACGGAGTAGCCCTTACCTTTGATCCTCATCCTCTGAAGGTTTTAAGACCTCAAGATCCCCCCAAACTCATCTCTACTACTGAACATAAGATTGAGCTAATAGCTGAAGCCGGCATTGATTACCTGATTTGCCTGCCTTTTACCAAAGAGTTTGTAAATACTTCTGCCTATGATTTTGTCAATAAGATACTCCATCAGGTCATCGGGGTGGAGGACTTGGTCGTGGGATACGATTATGCCTGTGGCAAGGGTCGGCAGGGTGATATACCTTTTCTTCAGACTATGGGGGGCAAGTTGGGGTTCAAGGTGCATGTAATCCCACCTGTTTCTGTGGGAGGCATGGTAGTCAGTAGCACTAATGTCCGGAGGCAGGTAACTCAGGGAGATATGATGAAGGTCCGGCTTCTCCTCGGGAGGTATTATCAGATCCGTGGGATTGTACAGGAAGGGAGACATCGAGGCGGTCCGGTTGTAGGATTTCCTACAGCAAATTTACATATTGACAAAGAAGATCTCTGCCCCAAGACAGGGGTCTACGTAGTCCAGGTCATCCATCAGGATGAGTGCTATGGAGGGGTACTGAACATTGGCTACAATCCGACTTTTGGAGACGAGAAACTCGGGGCCGAGGTCCATATCTTTGATTTTAAAAAGGACATCTATGGCCATCCGATTAAGTTGGATCTGATACAGCGTCTGAGAGACGAAAGGAAATTTGCCGGACCAAAAGATCTAGCCAGCCAGATCTCGAAAGATGTGGAGACTGCGCGTTCTATACTTGCCAGAGAGAAGGGTAACTTCTCAATAAGTCCTGGCAACTTCGATGTAACCGATCATATTCCCCCCGGCCAGCGGTAGCTTTTTTCAGGGTTTCAGGAGCATCGCTTGATGCACAAAATCAGAGCACTCTGCCCATTAATCCGCACTGAAACCCTGAAAAAAGCTACCGCTGGCCGGAGACGCGAACGGTTACGTCAGAACTTATTGAGAAGTTGCAGAGAAGGCCCTGAAGTAACTGATTTTGCAACAAAAAGGGATAGCCACCAGCTATCCCTTTTTTCTCACTGTAACTGTATCAAGGGGTCTAATCAGACCTCCTCTACAGTAATGGCACCTACTGTACATACCTCTACACAGGTCTCACAACCCAAACAGTCTTCCTGCCTGGCAACTATCGGGTGTTTGGCTTCCTCATCGAAGTCATATACCTCGGCCGGACAGGCATTCACACACTCTTCATCGCCTATACACTTATCATAGTCAACTGTGGTCTTAAACATAGCTTTCCTCCTTTTTTTTGATAGTCTATTCTGGATCTCCTGAGATTTTACTAAGCCATTCATATAGACGATGGCCCTTCTCTTTGTCAACCCTCTTTTTAATAATTATCCAAAAAAACTGCGTCTTCTATGCCCTGATCTCTACCTTATGGCTGAGGCCGGGGTCTCTTTTGGACTTTACTGTATTGCATGGCGGCCCTGACTATAGATATAGCCCATTCAGGATTTCCGAGGGCATGGACATGGGTATAGGTACCAAAGGCATTTTTGAATATCAGACCCTCCAGCCCTTTGTCAAAGCCGTGTCCTCTCAATACATGGCAGCTCAATCTACCTGGATTGCCTCCACCTACTGGCATTGGCCTGGAGTAATGGAATTCATGACCCCGTAATATTGTCCCTACCTCATAGAAGGGGTTTGAAGAGATGACTTCCAAGATGGTATAGCCATGACCTACGGGTCTCTTCCCAACGATAAAGTCCCACCCGATAGCGCCTACCATGGGATAGGCCTTTTCACGCCAAATGACCTGTCTGCCCAGATACATCAGGCCTCCGCACTCTGCATAGACAGGAAGGCCCTGATATATGACATGGCGAAGCTTCTTCCTCAGGACTTCATTGGCTGAAAGGCTGGCTGCCTGTGTCTCAGGAAAACCTCCACCTACATAGAGGGCATCGAATTCTGGCAGACTTTTATCTCGAAGGGCATCCAGGAATACGAGTCTTGCCCCGGCCTTTTCCAGTGCCTCAAGATTTTCAGGATAATAAAATTGAAAGGCCTTGTCCCGAATGATGCCTACCAGGGGCCCTTGTGAAGGGGAGATTCTCTCAGTACCTGGGAATAGTCCTGAAGCATCAAGGTTATCAAGCTTCCAGACCCTCTTTTGGTCTGCAATTTTCCTTAATGTGTGGATATCCAGTGATTCTCTAGCAATCTGCCCCAGCCTGTCCAGGGCCTCAGCGGCCTCTGGGTATTCATCACATGGGGTGACTCCCAGATGACGCATTGGAAGGGGATCCTCTTTCATCCTTGAAAGGGCACCTAGTACAGGGAG
>JALTHV010000139.1 GCA_027004315.1 Deltaproteobacteria bacterium | reverse complement strand
ACGAATCGATCATTTCTGAGACTCTAAGGGAAATTCCAGGATATAATCTTCAATAGCAGGAAAGGCGTGGAGGTCTCTGACAAGGGCGGCCTTTAAAAAAATATTTATCCACCAAAAGATATCCCTGTGACGCACTATCTCCCTGAGCTTACGCATCCTGGCCCGCCTTTCTTTCTTATCCATATAGAAGGCCTGATGAATGGCACTGGATACTCCCTCAACATCATAGGGATTTACCATAATGGCTCCCTTGTATAGCTGGGCCGCAGCGCCTGCAAACTCACTGAGTATTAACACACCATTTTGTTCCAGATTGCAGGCACAGTACTCCTTGGCAACCAGGTTCATTCCATCTTTCAAGGGGGTAATGAGGGCTATTTCAGCCAGACGATAGTAAGCCAGGAGCTCTGTACGCTCCAGACTTCTGTAGAGATAATGGACGGGTACCCAGCCTGATCTGGTAAACTGCCCATTTATTTCGCCAACCCTACGCTCAATCTCTGCCTTTAGTGCCTGATATTCAGGGACCTCCTCTCTGCTGGGGACTACAACCTGGACTAGAGTGATCTTCTCTTGAAGCTCTGGAAAGCGGTTCAGCGTGTCTCTGAATGCCTCAAGCCTTTCAGGTATCCCCTTGGTGTAGTCGAGGCGATCTATGCCAAGTATTATCTGGCGGTCCGGCAAGGCCTCGTGGAGGTACCATGCCAGATCGGCTACTTCTTTAGACTCTGCATCTCGGACAAATGCAGCATAATCGATACTGATAGGAAAGGCACCTACCCTGACCTCTTTATCACCAATAGTAACAGTAACGACGGGTCCCCTACCCAAGATCTTTATATCTGATGTAATGTGCCGAAGGCACTGGATAAAATTCCTGCGGTCCCTGAGGGTCTGGAAGCCTACGAGTTTATACTCAAGTAGTGCCCGCAGGATCTGGGCCCTCCATGGCAATTTCATAAAGATATCCGCTGGGGGAAAGGGGATATGGAGAAAAAAACCTATATTTCTTTCCACCCCAAGGTCTTTGAGGGCCTGGCCTATGTGCATAAGGTGGTAGTCATGGACCCATACATAATTACTGTCCCTGCTGAATCTTGCTATAACCTCAGCGAATTTGCGATTGACATTGAGGTACTGGTACCAATAATCAGGGTTAAAATTACATCGAGTCTGTAAGTCATGGAAGAGGGGCCAGATAATCTCATTGGAAAATCCATAGTAGTAGTCTGCGACTTCCTTGGCTGAAAGCGGTACTGGATGGAGGGTATAACCAGCCTCACGGGATGCAGGCCCCATGAGCCCGGCAAGGTCGGCATCATTGGTCCCTCCTGACCAACCGATCCAGGTCCCCCCTCTATTTTTGAAGACTGGGGCAAGGGCAGTTACCAGGCCACCTGCACCTGGTTTTATCTCCCATCCCTCTGGTCCCTGGACCAGGCGTATAGGCAGACGGTTTGATACAGCTACAATACGAGTACTGGATTCCTTCACTTACCTCCTCCCTTTTCCCGACATGCCCGGGCCCATTTTGAAAGAAACTGTAAGAGCTCTTCGGGGGGTCTTATCCACAGGTCCGCCTCCGTGGGCCGCAATTTGGACCTCACCAAGACCCCAAGACCCCTGCCTTTTATGACACGAAAGGCATCTTCATCAGTTATATCGTCCCCTAGATATGCAGCGACTACATCTGGCCCTGATTCCCGAAGGATGGCCTCGACCGCCTGCCCTTTATTACACCCCTCTGCCCTGAGCTCCAGTCCGCCGTCAAAGGCACGGAGTTCCAGCCCATGTCCCTGTCCCAGAGGAGACCAGGCCTTTCTAACCTGGACCAACATCTCGTCGGCCTGCCTCGGCGCAAGACCCCGTACATGAATGGCAAGACAGCCAGGCTTTGACTCAAGATGGGACTCGAGACCTGAGGCCCTGGCCCACTTCAGGGCCTCTCTTAATGCCTCATCTGCCTCAGCAGCTACAGGCACAAGCCGGTATATACCAGTAGTATAAAGCCTTTCCCTGCCGTGCGCCCCCCATATCTCCGGGGCAGGGCGCAGGCCTAATAGGGGCTGCAGGTCCTTCACACTCCTCCCGCTTATTATGACCACCCTAGATCCAGCGGCCATTATCTCTTTGAGGGCATGCCTTACGCCTGGATAGGGCACTGCCTTGTCCCGTTCCACCCTGAAGGGGGCAAGTGTGCCATCGTAGTCAAGGAGTAGGACCCTTTCCCTTCTCTCTCTCAAGAGGGTCCAAAGTCTTGAGATATCAAGTCCTGGAGAGAGGCCTTTCATGTTACTGTGTCACATCTATACGGTCCTCAAACCCATGGAGTACGCCGATCATCAATGCAAGGTAATCCCTCACATGCCTTGTCAGGAGGAAGTTTTCGAGGACCAGGCGTCTTGCCCTGGCACCCATCTCATTCAGCTTTTCCCTGCGGTGCAGCAGATAACGGATACGCAGGGCGGCACCCTCAGGGCTCCTCACCTTGAAGCCGGTAAAGTGGTCTACTACCTGGAGGCGAATTCCACCCGTGTCCCCGCCGATCACTGGCTTTCCCTTCCACATTGCCTCTGTCACTGTGAGCCCAAAGCCCTCCTTTATAGACTTCTGCAACACAATATCAGAGGCCCTCTGCAGGGCATTGATGGTCCTATGGGCATCAGGGGGAAGGAGCAACACATGTATGTCCTCATCACCTGCCGCAGACTTCCTGACCTCTTCGAGCACCTTTTCACCTTCAGGGTCATCGCTGGCACTGCCGCCCGCCAACACCAATTGCAAGGGCACTATCTTTCTGACCTCTCTATAGGCATCGATTACACCCAGAGGGTCCTTGAACCGGTCAAACCGGGATACCTGCGAGATCAGAGGCAGGTCTGGCTTTAGATCAAAACGGTCAAAGACCGCCTTTACCTCTTCTTCAGGCAGGTCTATATTTTTTTCACTCAATGGATCTATACTGGGAGAGATCAGGTACTGAGGATAGGGCAGGGGCTGTGCAAACTCTGCCAGAGAAAAGATGCTTGCATCGTAGCCTTGGACCCATCCTCTCAGATACTTCCATACCGGACGATATGGACGGCTGCAGTCTATATGACATCTCCATATCCACTTTCCCCGTCTATTGGGACAAAAATTGAGGAGTGCTGCCGGTTGTGGATCATGTATAAAGACAAAGTCAGCATCTTCCAGGACTGACCGAAGGGCCTCGGCATTCTCTGCATTGACGGTCTCATAGGTCTTTAGCATGTCCGGGGGTAAGTCTACCTTGAAACCCTGTATGGCATTGTGAAATCCCTTGGTGCATCGGAAAAAATCGGGGTTGCCCTTGATTACCTCCCAACTCACATCAAGACCTAGGTCTCCCATCATCGGGACCAGCTTCCTGAGGATTTCGGCCACTCCGCCCCCTTCCCTGGTGGAGTTTACATGGACCACCTTCATGCCCTTGAGGGGTGCGGCCAACTGATAGAGGTGATTTACTACTGCCCGTCCGGTTATCTCTGCATAGCGATCAAGGACTTCACTCATGACTTCCCTCCGCAAAATATTCGACCAACAGCTCAGTGATTGTCGTCCGCAGCTCTTTCAGAGAGGAAAAGAATGGATCAACTGCCATGAGTTTCTGTCTGAGATCTTCATATTTATCACCCCATCCTATCAGCCAGGCGCTGAAGTCATCACTTCTGTCTTCTGTCCTTCTTCGGGCATCTATGAAGTGATAAAATACACTTCCGATGGACATCTCTGC
>JALTHV010000138.1 GCA_027004315.1 Deltaproteobacteria bacterium | reverse complement strand
AATAGGGCCAGGATGGCGGCTGCAGTCGTCATGGCAATGGGACGCATGCGGTTCTTACCTGCCAGGATCAGCGCTGTCTCTCTGCCGAGGTCTTTTGGCAGAGTCAGGTACTCAGAAAAATAGAAGATGGCCACTTCAGTGACTATCCCCACGATCATAGTCATGCCCATCATGGAGGATATATTGATCTCTGTCCCAGTTATATAGAGCCCGATAAAGACCGCTGTAAGGGCAAGGAGCGTGGTAGAGACCATGCAGATGGCGACACGTATACGCTCATAGAGAAACAGCAAGAGCAGGAATACCAGGACAACGGCAGAGAGAAATACCCCAATCAGGCCGGTAAAGGCGATCTGCTGCTGTGCATAGAGGCCACCGAGATCGTAATAGATGCCTTTTGGGAGGAGCCCGGGTCTCCTCAGCACAGACTTGACGTCCTTTATGACCGAGCCGATATCCCGACCGCTGATGCGTCCTGTCACGGCATCCATCCGTTTCAGGTCCTCACGCATTATCTCTGGTTGGCCAGTGATGACCTTGAGTGTTGCAATACGTCTTAGGGGAAACAGATGTCCATCCGGGGCCTGGATACGAAGTCTCTGGATATCCTGGATGGTTCTACGTCTATCGGCCGGGATCCATACCCGCACCCCTACCATCTTGGGACCCTGTTGTATCCTGGTAGTGACCGCACCTGTCAGAAAGTTGGACAGCATGTGTGTCACCTCGTCCGGGTTTATCCCTTCCAGAGAGGCCTTCACCCGGTCTACCTGGATGTTTATCGCATCTCCTGCCAGCACAATGCCCGTATCTACGTCTACTACACCAGGGATCTTGCTTATCGCTGCGGCCACTCTTGGTCCCAGTCTCCTGAGCAATGTGCCATTGTCAGAAAAGAGCTTGATCTCAATAGGCTGGGGCACGGCCGTCAGGTCTCCTATGAGGTCTTCCATCAACTGGGCCATCTCGATATGGAGCCCTGGAACAGATCTCTCTATCCGGCTGCGCACATCGTCCATAACTGCCTCAATGGATCGCCTGGGAAAGGGCCTCAAACGCACAAAAAAGTCACCTGCATTGGGTTCGGTAAAGGTCCCTCCCAGGGAGAAGCCAGTGCGGCGTGAGTAGGTCTGGACCTCAGGTGTCTGCTGTAAGATCTTTTCTACCTGACGCAACAGGCGATCTGTCTCGGCGAGAGAGGTGCCAGGTGGAGAATAGTAGTCAAGGACAAAACCCCCTTCATCCATCTTGGGCATAAAGCCGGAACCCAGGTGCCTGTATGAAAACCAGCCGGCCCCTGACAAGGAGACAATTATTATAAAGACTATCCAGGGACGGGCCAACAGGGATTTCATGACTACTCCATAGAATCGGTGACATGCCTTGGTCAATGGCCCTGCCTCTTCCTCACGGGCATCCTTTTCCGTGAGCAGGTGGTCTGCAAGGAGGGGTACGGCCAGCCAGGCCACGAAAAAAGAGATGACAAGGCTGGAGGCCATGGTCAGGGACAGGGACTTAAAGAATGCACCAGTGACACCAGAGAGGAAGGCCAATGGGGTGAATATAATGATGGTAGATGCAGACGAACCGGCAAGGGGCCGGGTGAATTCACGCGCGGCCAGCATCACGCGGCCGTGGTGTCTACCCACGCCCTCACGCAGTCTCCGGACAATGTGTTCCTGCATCACAATCATGTCATCAACTATGAGCGCTATTGCAGCCGCCATGCCCCCCAGTGTCATGATATTGAAACTCATATGAAGGCCATAGAGCAGCAGGATAGTAGCAGCAAGTACACATGGGACTGCGACAATGGCAATCAAGGTCATCTTGATATTCCGCAAAAAGAGCCAGAGGATGAAGGCGGCAAACAATACCCCTATTATAATGGCATCCCTTACGCTGGCAGCAGAAGACAGGATCAGTTCACTCTGGTCATACCAGTTGGCGATCTTTATCCCCTTTGGCAAATGGCTGCGAAACCCTGCAAGCTTCTTTTTTATATCCCTGGCGATCTGCACGGTATTTCCACCAGGCTGCTGATAGACCTGTAAGAGCACGGCATCGTGACCATCGGCAGTCGTCCTGGTCCATTGTGGCACAGTCCCATGGCTCACTGTGGCAACGTCCTCCAGACGTACCAGCCCATTTTTACCCGAACGGAGGATAGTCTCCCGGAGCTGATCCAGGCCGTGGATCCGTGTATCTGAGACCGTCAGATAGAGTCTATAGTGGTCTTCTATCCTGCCAACGGCCATGATGACATTGGCGGCCGATATAGCCCCTGCCACCTCATTTAGCGATAGACCATAGGCGGCAAGGCGGGCCGGATCCACGGTCACCCGGTATTCCTCTGTGGCCCCTCCCTGCACTCCAATCCTTGCCACTCCCCTTATAGTAGAAAGCAGAGGCCTTAATTGGTAGAGTGCTATATTGCGCAGTTGAACCAACGAATGGGTATCCGAGGTCAGGCTATAGCCCAATACCGGCATTACAGTCGGGTCCATGCGGCGCACCCGAAATTCAGTCCCTTTGGGTAGACGGGGCAGGACCTGATTTATGGCCGATTCTACCTGCAGGGCAGCTGCCACCATATCCTGACCCCAGTCAAAGTTGATAGAGATCTCTGCGCTCCCTCGACTGGTGGTTGAACGTACATTACGTACCCCAGGGACAGATCGAACCGCCTCTTCCACAGGCCAGGTTACCTCAATGGCCATCTGCCCTGCCGGGCGGCTACCTGCATCTAGATTTACTACCACCCTGGGAAAATTTACATGTGGAAACAGGGCAACAGGGAGTTTGAGACCTGCGGCCAGTCCCCCTATGGCCAATACGCCAATGAGAAAGAGTATTGAATAGCGATGTCTCTGGATCCAGTCAGTGAAATTCATTGGGCCTTCTCTACTCTGACGGCCATCCCGTCTCTCAGTTCATAGTTGCCCAGGACTATTGCCAGATCACCTTCAGAGACATCTGGGCCTGAGATCTCTGTTTCCCTGTCGTTTTCCAGGCCTGGGTTGACGATGTGCCTTATGGCCTTCCCATCCTTTAGAGTATAGAGGACAGAGTGGCTGCCTTCAGAGAGCACGGCGCTTCTGAGCACAAGGAGGCCCCTTTTTGAGGCCACGAGGATATCTCCCCGAACGTATTCGTTCAGCATAAAGGTAGGAGGCGATGGCACAGAGACAAATACGTCCAGAGAACGGCTGGAGGGATCAATGGACCTGGAGATGGCCTGCACCCGGCCTTTTATCTCTCTCTGTGAGGGTCTGTTGACTGCGGTCAGGGATACCTGGTCTCCAGGCCTTATCAGGTGGGCATCCTCAGGTTCCACGCCAAGTACTATCTCCACTGCGTCCTGTGCAACGATCTCCATGACTGGACTGCCGGCAGGGACTATGGACCCAGGGCTGACAAAGATCCTGGAGACGATTCCATGGAATTTAGAACATATAGTGGCCCTTTGGGAGGCACCTATATCTCTCAGCCTCTTAAGCACCAGTCCTGCATTCCGAAAGGCCTGCTCTGCCTGGATAAGCTCCCGATTGGTTATGAGTTTGAGCCGGGCCTGTCTCTTTGCCTTTATAAGTAGGAGCCTTGCTGTCCTGTAGTTGTTTCGGGCCATCTCAAATTTCAGGAGTGTGCCCGGAGTTGGGCCAACCTCAAGGAGCCTTGTGCCTTTGGCAACTTCCTGGCCCTGAAGGACAAAGAAGGCATTTATCAGAGATTCATAGGGGATAGAAAGGACCTTGGCCC
>JALTHV010000137.1 GCA_027004315.1 Deltaproteobacteria bacterium | reverse complement strand
AGAGGCCGGGGCAGACCCAATGGATATAGAGTCTATATGGAGTGAAGACCTAAAGACATTTAGAGAGGCACGCAGGGCCTGGCTGTTGTATGACTGAGTCACAAAATGTAATCGATTACAAATTTCGCAGGGATGACATCTGGATGTACCTGTCTATTCTATTAGTAACCGGTCAAGGGTGCTTCTTCTGGAAACATGCTCTCGCCCCTTGTTTTCTAAGGCTTTTGCAGCATGGGACCCTCCCTGTTCTCCTCCGCTGCGCTCCAGAGCCAGGGTTTCCCATGCTGCAAAAGCCAAGAAAACTACAGGGCTAACGCAAATCGTTTCCAGAAGAAGCACCCTTGACCGGTTACGCATGTCATCCCTGCGAAGGCAGGAATCCAGTGCGTAGTCACAAAATGTAATCTGTCTCCACTTATTGAGAAGTTACATTACAAAGGGGTATCCCAGTGAAAAAAAAGATCTTTTTGATAGGTTACAGGGCCACGGGCAAGACTGAGGTGGGAAGGCATCTGGCAGAGAGACTTGGCTGGGAATTTCGGGACCTCGATGACTGGATTGAGTCAGAGGCAGGGCTCACTATCGAGAAGATGGTAGAAAAGGCAGGCTGGCCTTTTTTCAGGGACAGGGAACGCCGGGCGCTGGAGCAGGCCCTTGCTATAAAGAGGCCCATAGTGGTAGCCTGTGGTGGAGGGGCCGTAATGCATGAGGATATCTGGCCAGAGATAATGGAACAGGCCCTGGTCATATGGCTCAGGGCAGGAGTAAGGACCATTGTCCAGCGTATCTCCTCTGACCCCATGACCGTCTCCAGACGACCAGCACTTGTGCAGGGAAAATCCCTTGAGGAAGAGATAAAGACGGTCCTGGGGTCCAGGACACCCCTTTACAGGAAATTCTCTCATATACATATTGATACAGGGCAATTGACACCGGATGAAATCGCTGATCATCTGGTGGAGGAGATGATCTAAAGATGTCAGGAAATACCTTCGGACAGTACTTTCGTGTCACCACCTGGGGAGAGTCGCATGGTCCTGCCCTGGGAGTAGTGATCGATGGATGTCCTCCCCGTCTCCCTATAAGTGAGGCCGTCATCCAGGAGGCCCTTGACAAGAGGCGCCCGGGAAAAGGGGGTCTAGCAGAGACCGCAAGAAAAGAACCTGATCGGGTAGAGATCCTTTCAGGTACCTTTGAAGGCAAGACCACTGGCACACCCATATCTATGCTTATCAGAAACAGGGATGCCAGGAGCGATGCATACGACCACCTCAGGAATGTATTCAGACCCGGTCACGGTGACTATACCTATTGGAAAAAATATGGGATCCGCGACCACAGGGGCGGAGGCAGGTCCTCTGGAAGGGAGACTGCGGCAAGGGTAGCTGCGGCCAAAGTGGCCCAGGTACTCTTAGATACAGTAAATATCCATGTGACTGCCTACACAGTTGCCATGGGCAGTGTGTCTGCCAGGAAACGCGATCTGGATGCAATCAGTCAAAACAGGCTGTTCTGTCCCGACCCTGAAGCGGCAGAAGAGATGGAAGAACTGATAACAGAGATACGCTCCAGAGGGGATTCGCTGGGGGGCATCGTTGAGGTCATGGCAACCGGGGTCCCCCCCGGCCTTGGAGAGCCCGTCTTTGACAAACTGGATGCAGAACTGGCCAAGGGACTCATGTCAATAGGTGCAGTAAAGGGCGTAGAGATCGGCGCCGGCTTCAGGGCTGCCAGGATGCTGGGGTCAGAAAACAACGACCCTATAGGACCAGAAGGCTTTTTAAGCAATAATTCAGGGGGAATACTGGCAGGCATCTCAAATGGCGATGACCTGGTTGCAAGGGCCGCCATAAAACCGATCCCGTCTATCTCTAAGGAGCAGGACACCATAACAGTCTCTGGGGAACCCACCAAGCTCAGGGTTGGAGGGCGCCACGACGCCTCGGCCATTCCCCGGATAGTACCTGTATGCGAGGCAATGGTACGTCTGGTCATTGCCGACCATCTCCTCAGGGCAAGGGCCTTGACCCCTGACCTCCTCGCATGAGCTGTCCAATGAATGCAGCTAATCTTCCAAGGGTGGGAATTATAGGTGGACTTGGAAATATGGGGAGGTGGTTTGCAAAATTCCTAAGAGATGCCGGACTTCCTGTGCTCATATCTGACCTAAACACAGAGCTTTCGTCTGAAGACCTTGCCCAAAAATGTCAGGTCCTCATACTCTCTGTCCCCATGGAGGTCTTTCCTGAGGTAGTGGCCAGTATAGGTCCGCTGCTTCCAGAGGGCTCCTTTATGACAGACCTCTGTTCACTCAAAGAGACACAGGTGGCATGTATGCTGGAACACACCTCTTGTGAAGTGGTAGGGACCCATCCACTCTTTGGCCCGGCAGAGGAATCTATTAGAGGCAGGAGAGTGGCACTATGTCCATGCCGTGGCAAAAGGTGGTTTGGATGGTGGGAGGGACTCCTTCGACAGCACGGGGCCATAACTTCTGTGACAACACCTGAAAAACACGACCATGCCATGGCCTGGGTCCAGGCCCTAAATCACTTTATGCTGATTTGCCTGGGAAAGGCCCTATATGAAGACGGGATAGACATCCAGCAGATACTGGCCTTAGCTACCCCAAGTTTTGAACGGCAGATGGAGATAGTGGCCAGGCTCTCCTATCAGGACCCAGGGCTCTATGCAACCATCCAGATGTCCAATCCATACACAGCAGAGGTCCTCGATAACTTTGGCCAATACGAAAAAGACCTGAGGAAGATCATCAGAGAGCAGGACCGCCCGGACTTTATAGAACTCTTTAAACAGGTACAGGACCTTGGGCGTAGACTCCTCCTCGAGAGATAGATCTCTATGTCAGATGAGATTTCCAGAACAAAAGTCCCTCCTTACCTGAGAGTGGCATCAGAAGGTATTGTCCTGAGCCTTCATGTGCAGCCCAAGTCCTCCCGTACGGCCTTTGCAGGCCTTCACGGTTCATCACTGAAGCTCAAGGTCCATCCTCCCCCAGCAGATGGTGCCGCCAACAAGGCCTGCCAGCAATTTTTGGCAAAACAATTTAAGGTCCCCAAGTCCTCAGTAGTACTGAAATCAGGGGCCAGTGCCAGGGAAAAGGTCTTTTTGATTAAGGGCATCTCCCTAAAAAAGGCCTTGCCCCAGCTCCCATAATTGGGGTAAAAGCCAGCTAAAAAGACTGCCACGGCCTGCTGCTGAACGCCCAAAAGGACCTCTTATGCTGCATCACAAAATTCACTTGCGCTTATATGAAATATCCAGATCTTCAATTACTATTCTTGACAAGACATTATGCGCATGATAACGATACTGCCTGCTGATTTTGTAGACCAAAAATTAGATAGGGCCGTTAACTCAGTTGGTAGAGTATCTGCCTTTTAAGCAGAGAGTCACTGGTTCGAATCCAGTACGGCCTACCAGAGTCCCCGTCGTCTAGCCAGGTCCAGGACATCGGCCTTTCACGCCGGCAACACCGGTTCAAATCCGGTCGGGGACGCCACACATTCTAAAATCAAACGAATTTTTCGCTAAGGAATTCACATTCCCTTGGAGAAAGATCGAACCGCACCTCGGCCTCCTGTATGATTTTTTTGCGGCTCTTTTCTGGATATTCCTTACAGACCTCGGATATCCATCTTACAGCCATCCGGAGTTTTTCCCCTTTTGGCTTTAACTGTTCTGTGCTCATCCTGGATACCTCCTTATGATACCTGACAGTTTTACCGTGAAAACAGCTGAAAGCT
>JALTHV010000136.1 GCA_027004315.1 Deltaproteobacteria bacterium | reverse complement strand
CAGAATACATATTCTCCCTCCCCATATAGCCAATCAGATCGCAGCAGGCGAGGTAGTGGAAAGGCCTGCCTCAATAGTGAAGGAACTCCTTGAAAATTCCATAGATGCAGAGGCAAAACAGATCCGTGTGGAGCTGGAAGATGGCGGCAAGCGCCTCATCAGGGTGACTGATGACGGGACCGGTATGGGAAAAGGAGATATTGAGCTGGCCGTGGAGCGCCATGCAACCAGTAAGATTACAGATGAGGCCGATTTGACCTCTATAGTCAGCCTGGGCTTCAGGGGTGAGGCACTTCCCAGTATAGGTGCTGTCTCCAGGCTCTCTATTACCTCCAGACCATCTGGGGAAATGGAGGGATGGCGGTTAAGAATGGCCTTTGGCAGGGACAGAGAGATCACGGCCATAGGTTGTCGTCAGGGGACTACAGTGGAGGTGAGGGATCTCTTTGGGGAGATACCGGCAAGACGCAGGTTTCTCAAGAGACGCCAGACTGAATTGGGACATATCTCAAAGATAGTACGTACCCTGTCAGTGGGTTTTCCTGAGGTCCTCTTTGATCTCATAAGTGATGGAAGGAACCTCTTTCGATCTCGTCCAGGTTGTCAGGGTGCTGAGTGTCTCCGCCCCTTGGTGGGAGACCAGATTGTCTCTCAGATGCTCTCTGTTAGAGGCAGTTCCGGGGGAATTAGGGTCTCAGGCTATGTGACACCACCAGGAGAAGGAAGGGCATCATCCAGGGCCTTCTACTTTTTTTTGAATCGAAGGCCCATAAGCAGCAGGCTCCTCTGGAAGGCAGTAAATGAGGCCTTTAGGGGCCATATGATGAAGAATTCTTTCCCTGTAGGGGCCCTGTTTCTGGACGTGCAGCCAGATCAGGTGGATGTAAATGTGCATCCTACCAAGCAAGAAGTCCGTTTTCACAATACAGACGCAATATACCGGCTTGTCTATCGATCTGTACAAAGGGCACTTGAGGGAGTAGGGCCTGTTGTTGCCTCTTCTACAGGATACCGGGAGCGGGAAGACGAAATGGCCTTTTCGTTCTATAGGCAGAGGCCGGAAATATCTCCAGAGGCCTATCAGGTATCTGAGGAGCTGCCTGCCTCCTGGGGACCTGATTTATCCGGGGAAGACCAGGAAGCAGGTCAGATTAATGACCTTGGGCCTCCTGTCTCTAATCAAGAGAGAGGTGTCTGGAAGGACCTCCGTGTTCTTGGACAGTTGGCTGAGAGCTATATCCTGGCAGAGGGCCCAGAGGGCCTTGTGCTTGTGGACCAGCATGCAGCCCATGAGGCCCTGATCTTTAAGAGGCTCAATCGGCAACTTGAGCAGGCCGAGGTCTTGGCGACTCAACCCCTGGCATTTCCGGAAGTCCTGGATAGGACTCCGGAGGATATCGCGAAGCTTCCAGAGATCTGTCCTGTATTGACTCGAATAGGGATAGTAATTGAGCCATTTGGAGACTCCCAGGTCATTATCAGGGCAGTCCCTGATTTTGTGACCTCAGGAAAGGATATCAAGACAGTAGTAACCGAACTCATGGATCGTCTGTTGAACTTTCCCCAGCAGGATGCCACGGCCCTGGTCCACGACCTCTTGGCCTCTATGGCCTGCCACTCAGCAATAAAGGCAAATCACCACCTTGAGTTGCAGGAGATAAGGGCCTTACTCAGAGAACTGTCCTCTGAAGGGGTGACGCATTGTCCCCACGGAAGGCCCATAATTCAGGTCCTGGGATTTAGAGAGATAGAGAGGCGGTTTGGGCGGAGGTAATGGACCGATCTTCCCAAGGCTTTCTATTTGGCCGTGGTCCCAGGCAGATGAATACAGAGAGACAATCCATTACCCAGGTCCTTCCTGTACATTTTCCCCTTGTGGCCCTGGTTGGCCCGACCGCAGTGGGAAAGACGGCCCTGTCTCTCCGCCTTGCAGAAGAGATACGTGCCGAGATCATAAATGTGGATTCGGTACAGGTATTCAGGGGGTTGGATATAGGGGCTGCCAAACCCAGCCCTGAGGAGCAGCAGAAGGTCCCCCATTACCTCATAGATGTGGTGGACGCCGATGAGCCCTTTGATGCGGCTGACTTTGTGCGTAGGGCCATGGGCATCATTCGATCGATTACCTCAAGAGGAAAGGTGGCTTTGCTGGTTGGGGGCACCGGACTCTACCTGAGGTCCTTGCTGGAGGGCCTGGCCCCATGCCCTGGACGCAATCCTATGGTGAGGGAGATGCTGCACAAGATCCAGACAGGTCAAGGCAAAGGGGCCCTGCATGAACTTCTTGCCAGGATAGATCCAGAGGCGGCAGAAAGGCTACATCCGAATGATACCTTCAGGATCAAGAGGGCATTGGAGGTCTACTATCAGACTGGTGAGCCCATGTCGATTTGGCAGAAAAGACATAGAATTGCGACAGGGCAGAGGCTGCCGTGCATAAAGATAGGGTTGACCAGACCCAGAAAAGAGCTTTATGAGAGGATTAACGCACGTATAGAGGCAATGCTGGATGCCGGACTTTTACAAGAAGTGAAGTCGCTGCTGGACAGGGGATATTCACCCCGGCTTAAGCCCTTGCAGTCCCTTGGATATCGGCATATGATCCCTTTTCTCAAAAGAGAGATATCCTTCAACGAGGCATTGGCACAGATGAAGAGGGATACCCGTCACTATGCAAAACGCCAGTTGACCTGGTTCCGGGCCGATCCTGAAATCAGGTGGTTTCATCCTGAGACCTTAAGAAAGGCTGACAACATCTGGAAGAAAATTATGGGATCGGTTATATAAATTGAATATCCCCAATATATTGACCTTAATACGTATCCTGTTGACGCCCCTGTTAGTGATACTTCTTATCAATGACAGATTTTTAGAGGCCTTTATAGTCTTTACCCTGGCCGGGATAACCGATGGACTCGATGGGCTGATAGCTCGATGGATGAGGCAAAAGACCCATATCGGGGCCATTTTGGACCCTATTGCCGACAAACTCCTCCTTACATCTATCTATGTAACGCTCGCTATAATAGGATTTGTGCCAAACTGGCTGGCAGTGACCGTGATCAGCCGAGATGTGATAATTGTGTTTGGTGTCTTGATACTATTTTTGTTCCAGGGAGGAGTAGAAATTTCTCCCTCTGTGCCGAGCAAGATTACCACCGTGACCCAGTTAGGGACCATTTTTGTGGTCTTTGTAAACCAGGAACTGGGCTGGCTAGGCCAGATTTTATTTCCTCTTTACATCTTTACTGTCATAGTCACTGTGATATCCGGACTCCACTACATGTATCTAGGGTCTCGAATACTGGGCTCTGAAGAAGACACCTAGTGTCCAGCCGAGTCTGAACTGCCGCATCGTAATCGTTCATATCCCCCCGGCCAGTTAGAGCCATTCATTGGGGTTAAGAAATAATTTTATCTTCGTGTTCTTGAGGGGGCTGATTGTCGGCTTGCCTGAAGAGAGGGAGCTGATGGGCACTATCCTGGGCTTCCAATTCGGCCATCTCACTGAAAGATGGCAGGTCTGACAGATCATTTAGTTCAAATATTTCCAGAAAGTGCCTAGTTGTCCTATAGAGTAGCGGACGACCCGGCACCTCTTTTCTCCCTGAAATTTTTATAATTTTTCTATCGAGCAAGAAATGTAAGGTCCCTGTGGCATCTACTCCTCTGATGCTCTCGATTTCTGCCCTTGTCACTGGCTGCCTATATGCCACGATAGCAAGTGTCTCAAGGGCTGCCCTGCTGAGCCTCACTGGACTTGACCTCTTGAGGCGGAGTACCCAGGTCCTCAGATC
>JALTHV010000135.1:6916-11151 GCA_027004315.1 Deltaproteobacteria bacterium | reverse complement strand
ACAGTGAGCGCCTGGCGGCCAACTTCATGCGTTTTTATGTAAGTTGTGGGATGACAGGCATAGAGAAGGTCTATAAAGCAGTTGGGGACGATCCTGCCCGAGGCGTAGATCTCATAAAAAGGGTCCTTTCTGTCGGGCCTGAAGCCGCGAGGACTTTGTTGACCGTGGCCAGGCTCAGGCCTGTAGGCAATCTGCAGAATGTAGACCAGTGGCTTAAGTTTTTCTATCCTGAAAAGACACGTCCTGTCTATCTGTTTCTTGACTGGCGGCTTACCATCACTGACTACTGGTGGTTTTGGCTTGGGACCTGGGACATAAAGAAGAGAGATGGCATCCATCCAACTTATAAGGCCTTTTACGATCTGTATGAAAGAGATGGCCATATAAAGGGAAGGGGTGGCCTGGATATAGATTTAGAGACAGGTATCCTGCATATAGGAAATCGCATGGCAGGCCTCAGGCGTATTGTTGAAACTACGAGACATGGACTAGAGACCAAAAATTACCCAGGGGATAGCAGGCTGGTCTTTGATATGTTTTCTCCTGCCAGGTTTGGTGCCTTGATGGATACACATATCTCTGAGTCTGTATTCAATAAACTGTATCTATTACATATCTATAACCCGAAATACTTTCGACCAGTGGGCATGAATGCCCCTGCATACCAGCTGTGGGAGGTGATTGGAGATAAGCTAAAAGAATCAAAAGGGAAAGATTAAAATTTGGAGACAGACAAATAATCCCGGAGGGGATCCGTAGGTAACTTCTCAATAAGTGGGGGCTTCATTTTGGTAACCGATCACAGGGTGCTTCTTTTGGAAACGATTTGCGTTAGCCCTGTAGTTTTCTTGGTTTTTTGCAGCATTGGAAACCCTGGCTCCGGAGCGCAGCGGAGGAGAACAGGGAGGGTCCTATGCTGCAAAAACCTTAGAAAACAAGGGGCGAGAGCTTGTTGGAAAAAGAAGCACCCTGTGATCGGTTACATCGAAGTTGCCAGGACTTATTGAGAAGTTACATCCGTAGACTATGAGGAAAGAGACAAATAACCCAAAAAAAATTGCTCTTCAATTTATTGTCCTTATGGGAATCGTCAGTCTCTTTGGGGACATAACATACGAAGGGGCGAGGAGCATCACAGGTCCCTATCTGGCCCTTCTGGGTGCAGGTGCCGGTATAGTGGGTCTGGTAGCAGGCATAGGCGAATTTATCGGATATGCCCTGCGACTGGTATCTGGTTATATCTCAGATCGGACCAAGGCCTATTGGCCTATGACGATCATTGGTTATGGATTAATTATTTCCATCCCCCTTCTGGCATCTGCTGATGTGTGGCCGGTTGCGGCCCTTCTTATTGTCCTGGAGCGTATAGGAAAGGGGATAAGGACCCCGGCAAGAGACACAATCCTTTCATATGCTACCAAAGAGGTTGGGAGGGGCACGGGATTTGGCATCCATGAGGCATTAGATCAGGTTGGTGCCGTTATTGGTCCCCTCGTCTTTTCGGCCGTGTTCCTCATGGGAGCCGGATACCGCAAGGGATTCAACATACTGTGGATTCCTGCATTATTATGCCTTGCTGTCCTCCTGCTGGCAAGGAAGAGGATCCCATCTCCTGTAAGACTTGAGGCGCCTGGTCCTGTATCACAGGGAGATATCAGGGATAAGGAGAGATTTCCTAAGGCCTTTTGGTCTTATAGCCTATTTAGCTTCCTGAGCGTGGCAGGCTTTGCCAGTTTTCAACTCATATCCTACCACTTTAAGGTCCAAGGGGTTATCTCAGACAGCCAGATCCCTATCTTCTATGCCATTGCCATGGGTGTGGATGCATTGGTAGCCCTTATAATCGGCAAGACATACGACAGAGTAGGCCTGATCTCTCTGGTTGCCATCCCAATTCTGACCATTCCTATCCCCCTCTTTGCCTTTTCCCATAGCTTTGGCCTTGCATTGACAGGCGTCATACTCTGGGGTGCAGTGATGGGGACCCATGAAACCATCATGCGTGCGGCAATTGCTGACTTGATTCCCCTTGGACGCAGGGGCCTGGCATATGGCATCTTTAATACTATCTATGGGGGTGCCTGGTTTTTGGGATGTACAGTGATGGGATTTTTATATGATTTATCTGTAAATTATCTCACGATCTTTGTAGCCAGCATGGAAGTGCTTTCAATACCTTTGCTCTTTTTGTTAAAAAAATAGGTAACTTCTCAATAAGTCCTGGCAACTTCGATGTAACCGATCATATTCCCCCCGGCCAGCGGTAGCTTTTTTCAGGGTTTCAGGAGCATCGCTTGATGCACAAGATCAGAGCACTCTGCCCATTAATTCGCACTGAAACCCTGAAAAAAGCTACCGCTGGCCGGAGACGCGAACGGTTACGCCAGGACTTATTGAGAAGTTACAAAAAATAGCCGCCTAAAATCTCAGCGTGGCCTTTAGCTTCTTGGGATTGAGCAGGAGATCCAATGCATCCGTTGCTCGATTTACCTGGATATCTGCGGCCATTATGGCATCAACTGAACACCCTTCTCCTTCAGAGACCGCAATGCCCACCCTTGCTGCCTTGAGCATCCGTCGGTCATTTTTTCCATTCCCTAGGGCGACTACCTTCTCAGTGCCAAGGTCTGTTACATACTGTTCCTTCTGGATGTCATGAGAGGCACCGGTAAGGATGTGGACTGTACAATTGATATCTTTTAGCTCCTCCTTTGCTGCACCAAAGGTATCGGCCGTGAGTATATGTATCTCCAGAAATCCTGCTATTTGATTGAGGGCCTCTTTTACGGGAAGTAGCCTTCCGCCTACAGAGAGGGTCCCTGTAAAGTCTGAAACGAGATATTCGAGTTTGATCGGACCAAAACCAGGGATATCAACTTCCAGCATATTACACTCCTTTTTGGTCAAGATTGTCATGTTTATAGTTAATTCAAAATTAATGGTTTCGTAAAAAATCCAAAATATCACGCAAAGTCGCCAAGACGCAAAGCTAACGCAAATCGTTTCCCAAAAAGCACCCCCCTCACCCTGCCCTCTCCCCCAGGGGAGAGGGTTTGGGAAGTTATTGAGAAGTTACTCAAAATTGTATCCAAACGGATTTTTTGTTCAGATACTATTTGGATGCGGCGCTGAAGATCAGACCGAGATATAGATGTGTCCTTGAGAGGTATTGGTTACCTGGCCTATCTCTGAGTGAAAGACGCCCCTTTGCTCAAGCTCGTTGTGCAGCGCAACTGAGCGTTCCTCTGGGACTGCAATCAGGAGTCCCCCTGATGTCTGGGCATCTGCCATGCAGTCCACTAGCAAGGCATCCACGTCCTTCTCTATGGTTATGGAGTGCTGGCAGTACCTTCGATTGGCAAAGCTTCCTGCCGGGATCATCCCCATATTGGCCATTTCCAGGACCGAAGGGAGGATCGGTACACGAGAGCTCCAAAACTGGATATCCACGCCTGAACTTACAGCCATCTTCAAGGCGTGACCCAGGAGACCAAATCCAGTGATATCTGTACAGGCATGGACCCCTATGGCCTGCATGGCCTCAGCGGCATCCCTATTGAGGGTGGCCATCCACTGAATTGCTTCCTGTTCTGCCTCATGCGGGAGCATATGTCCCTTGATAGCCGTTGTCAGGATGCCAGTCCCCAAGGGCTTGGTAAGGATCAGCCTGTCTCCAACCTGGGCCCCTGCATTTGTCACCACCTTTTGAGGATCTATGATGCCTGTAATGCTCAGGCCGTATTTGATCTCAGGGTCATCCACACTGTGTCCCCCCACCAGGAGTGCACCGGCCTCATGGACTATTTCGAGCCCTCCGAGGAGGATTTCCTTGAGTACTTCCATGGGGATCTGCTTTTCAGGGAAACACACCAGATTCATTGCTGTCAGAGGCCTTCCCCCCATGGCATAGACATCACTCAGGGCATTGACCGCAGCAATCCTGCCAAAGTCTCTAGGATCATTGACTATAGGTGTGAAGAAATCCACGGTCTGGATCAGGGCCAAGTCTTCCCTGACACGGATTATGCCTGCATCGTCAGAGGTCTCCCGACCCACCAGGAGGTCAGGATGGGCCTCTACGGGGAAGTCCTTCAGGATTTCCTCCAGGTACCCTGGAGGGAGCTTACTGGCTCAACCAGAGGCCTTTACGTTCTCAGTAAGGCGTATGGGTTTCATATCACTCATGTCTTTATTTTTTTATCGTGAAAATAGCTCAAAGCTCAAAGCTCAAAGCT
>JALTHV010000135.1:0-6816 GCA_027004315.1 Deltaproteobacteria bacterium | reverse complement strand
AGCTTACTGGCTCAACCAGAGGCCTTTACGTTCTCAGTAAGGCGTATGGGTTTCATATCACTCATGTCTTTATTTTTTTATCGTGAAAATAGCTCAAAGCTCAAAGCTCAAAGCTTAAAGCTCAAAGGCAAAAGACACGTCTGTCATTTTTGCTTTCGCCTCCAGCTAACTTTCATGCTCAGGGGTACAAAAGACTACTCTGCAGTAATTGTTCATGTCCCCGGCCAGCGGTAGCCTTTTGAAGGGTTTCAGTGCGGATTAATAGGCAAAGTGCCCTGATCTTGTGCATCAAGCTGCTCCTTAAAGCCTGAAAAAGGCTACCGCTGGCCGGGGGGAATGTGAACGGTTATACCCTACATGGAAATCTAGATCATGGGAATCAACAAAGCAAATTGGATTTATCGATGCAACCTGATGTAACTATAGGATCTGCAGATATTGGGCCAGGGAGTGGTCAAATTTTATTACAGCCCCATGGCCCATTTCAGTATAGCTCTGTGCAGGTGCATCTTATTTTCTGCCTGGTCCCACACTACTGAATGCGGACCCTCTAATACCTCTTCGCTTATTTCCTCTCCCCGATGGGCCGGCAGGCAGTGGAGTACGATGGCGTCTGCCTTTGCTCTGGCAAGGAGCTCCGCATTTACCTGATATGGAACAAATGCCTCCTGGCGTTTCCGTGCCTCTTTATCCTGCCCCATGCTGACCCATACGTCTGTGTTGACTACATCGGCATCCCTGATTGCCTCGCCGGGGTCAGCCATGACCCTTATGGGTGCCGTAGCCTCTGCCTGGGCATCCTTCAGGATCTCTCTGTCAGGCCAATATCCCTCAGGGCAAGCAAGGCTCAGGCCAAAGCCAAGCCGACTTGCAGCCTGAATCCATGAGTGGGCCACATTGTTTCCGTCCCCTATCCAGGCCACCTTGAGGGCCTTTATGCCTTCTCCTTTATGCTCTATGACAGTCATGATGTCAGAGAGTACCTGACACGGATGATGCTGATCGGTAAGCCCATTGATTACCGGGATATCTGACCACCTGGCAATTTCGTTGACTATCTCCTGGCCAAAGGTACGGACCACGAGGCAGTCCAGGTATCGAGAAAGGACCCTGGCCGTATCTCTCAGCGGTTCCCCCCTCCCTAGCTGGAGGTCTTTTGAAGGCATAAAGACTGTGCTTCCACCCATTTGGAGCATGGCACTCTCAAAGGAGACCCGTGTCCTTGTAGATGCCTTTTCAAAGAGCAGACCCAGGACCTTGCCTATAGCAGGCCTGTAAGGGAGGCCTGACTTGCAGTGTCTCTTGAGTCTCAAGGCAGAGTTAATAAGAGATAGAATCTCTTCACAAGAGAGGTCAAAGACAGTGAGATAGTGTCTTGGACCTGTGGATTTTGGATCTGCTGATCTATTCATAGCTAGGAATAATCTCCTCAAGTGCTGCAAGTAGGCTATCTATTTCTGCCTTTGTCACGATAAGAGGTGGTACCATGCGGAGCACCTTCTGCTGGGTAAGTAGTGCCAGAAAGCCTTTCTCCAGGAGTCTGTTTCCCAGGTCATGTACCGGCTTTCTGAATTCAATGGCCCGGATCAGGCCCCTTCCCCTGGCCTCAAGGATTGTCTCCGGGTGCCTCTTTGCCAAGGACCTGAGGCCCTCTCCCATATAGTGCCCTTTTTCCTTGACCTCATCCAGGAAACCTGGTGAAGTTAGGGTCTCAAGCACCACCTTTGCCGCTGCACAGGCCACTGGATTTCCTCCAAAGGTTGAGGCATGACTCCCAGGCGGAAGGTGCGACATCACCTCTTCCCTTGCCATCATTGCCCCAATAGGAAATCCATTTCCCAGGGCCTTTGCAAGACAGACTACGTCAGGGACTACAGGGGTCTGCTCATATGCAAACAGGGTCCCGGTCCTTCCCATTCCCACCTGGACTTCATCAAAGATGAGCAGGGCATCCAGGCGATTACATATCTCTCTGGCGGCAGAGAGATATTCATCAGATATAGGCCGTACCCCTCCTTCTCCCTGGACGGGCTCAATCAGGATTGCAGCGGTCCTTTGACCGGCAGCCATCTCCAGCGCATTTATGTTGTTGATCGGAATGTGGAGAAAGCCTGCGGGCATAGGTTCGAAACCGCCTTGATATATAGTCTGTCCAGTGGCAGCTACTGTCGCAAGGGTGCGGCCATGGAATGAGCCTTCCAGAGAGATCACTTCATAACAGTCTGGACCGTGTCTGTCATGGCCATAGTGCCTTGCGAGCTTGAGTGCCCCTTCTACAGATTCTGCCCCCGAATTGCAGAAAAATACCTTGTCGGCAAAGGAATTTTCCCTGAGGAGCCTTGCTACCTCTATCTGGGGAAGGGTCCAATACAGATTTGAGACATGGACCAGGGTCTTGGCCTGACGGGTTATTGCCTCTGTGACTGCAGGATTACAGTGCCCTAGGCTACAGACTGCAATTCCGGCGGCAAAGTCCAGATATTCTCTCCCTTTATCATCCCAGACCCTACATCCTTCTCCCCGCACCAGAGTTGCAGGAAAGCGGCTGTAGGTATTGGCTACGGAGGATCTATTGAGAGATTCTTCTGTCTGTCTCTCTCTATATTGGCCTGCATCTCTATTATCTACTGGTTCCATTCTCACTGAACTATCTCCGTTCCAACTCCGGCATCTGTCAACAGCTCTAACAAGATGGCGTGTTCCTTTCTCCCATCTATTATATGGGCCTTGTCTACCCTATGGCTGAGGGCCTTAAGGCATGCCTTGAGTTTTGGGATCATACCTCCGGTTACCGTACCGTCTTCTATGAGCTTTTTCACATCATCGGTCTTTATAGATGGGATAAGCGTGTCCTGTGTTCCCATGACCCCAGGGACATCTGTGAGGAGTATGAGCTTTTTGGCTACTAACTCTCCAGCTATGGCCCCTGCAACGAGGTCGGCATTTATATTGTATGCCTGCCCTTCGGGACCAACACCCACCGGGGCTATAACCGGGATGAATCCAGAGTCCTCAAGGGCCTTGAGGACCCTGGTATTGACCTTTGCAACCTTTCCCACTCTCCCTATATCTATAATTTCAGGCGGGCGTTCATTCCCGGTATACCTATAGATCTTCATAGGATCTGCCTGTATGAGGTCCCCATCTCTGCCGGACAGACCTACTGCCCTGCCTCCATGGCGGTTGATAAGACCCACTATCTCCTTATTGACCGTTCCAACCAATACCATCTCCACTATGTTCATGGTCTCATCATCAGTGACCCGTTGTCCCTCGACAAATCTAGAGTGGATCCCCATTTTTCCCATTATGTGGTTGATCTGCGGTCCACCTCCGTGGACAACGACCGGATTGATACCCACATACTTCATCAGGATGATGTCCAGTACAAATTGTTCCTTTAGAGATGGCTCTACCATGGCGTGACCACCGTACTTTATGACGACGGTCTTGCCGGCAAACTCTCGGATATAGGGGAGGGCCTCGATGAGAATCTGGGCCCTTGATAGACTGTCCACAGATCACCCAGTCACAGAATGAACCTGCTGAGGTCCACATCCTTGGCTATATCTCTCAGGCTTTCCTGTACATAATCAGCAGTTATCCTGACCTGTTGAGGGGCAATGTCAGGGGCATCGAAGGATATATTTTCAACTAATTTTTCCATTACGGTGTGGAGTCTCCTTGCCCCTATATTCTCAGTACGTTCGTTTACCTCAAAAGAGGTCTTGGCTATCTCCTCAATTGCATCTGGTTCAAATATGAGCTCTATATTTTCTGTGGCCAGCAGGGCCTTATATTGGGTAACTAGGGCGTTTTCAGGCTCTGTAAGTATCCTTACGAAGTCCTTTTGGCTCAATGCATCCAGCTCTACCCTAATCGGGAATCTTCCCTGGAGTTCAGGCAGGAGATCAGAGGGTTTTGAGACATGGAAGGCACCGCTTGCAATAAAGAGGATATGGTCGGTATGCACAATGCCATATTTGGTGTGGACAGAAGTCCCTTCTACTATAGGAAGGAGATCCCGCTGAACCCCCTCTCTTGAGACGTCTGGACCAGCGCCCCCGCTCCCCTTGCCGGCGACCTTATCGATCTCGTCCAAGAAGATGATCCCGGACTGTTCCACACGGGTAATGGCCTTTTTTACCACCTTTTCCATATCTATCAGTTTCCCTGAGGCCTCATGTTCAAGAATTTTTTTGGCTTCAGAGACCTTTACATTACGGCGTTTTTGCTTGTTGGGCAGTACATTGGATAGCATCTCCTGGATACTACTCTGCATCTCTTCCATGCCTGCGGCAGCAAATATCTCCACCATTGGCGAGGAGACATTCTGAGTAACCTCTAATTCTACGGAACGATCGTCCAGTTTTCCGTTTCTTAGCATCTGGCGGAAGCGTTCCCTGGTAATGGCGCCTTCTTCGGTCTTGAGATTTGGCAACAAGAGGTCCAGGAGCTGGTCTTCAGCCAAATTTTTGGCCTTTTCCACTACCTTTTCCTTCTCCTCAGATTTCACCATGTCGACTGCAAGATGGGTAAGGTCCCGGATCATGGACTCGACATCCCTGCCCACATAACCTACCTCAGTGAACTTGCTTGCCTCGATCTTGAGAAAAGGAGAATTTGCCAATCTGGCAAGACGTCTTGCTATCTCAGTCTTACCTACTCCGGTGGGCCCAATCATGATGATGTTCTTGGGGGCGATTTCATCCCGGAGTGCTTCCGGGACCTGCTGCCTCCTCCAGCGGTTTCGAAGTGCTATGGCCACTGAACGCTTGGCCTGGTCTTGGCCAATGATGTACTTGTCCAGTTCAGTTACTATCTCTTTTGGGGTTAGAGGTCTGACATCTGCTGTCTCCACTGGATCTATTATCCCTCCTGAATTTCTAGGTTCTCAACTATTATATTCTCATTAGTATATATACAAATGGATGCCGCTATCTTCATTGAAATTTCAGCTATTTCTCTGGCTGAGAGATTGGTGTGGGCCACCAGGGCCCTGGCTGCAGCAAGGGCATAAGGACCACCGGAACCTATGGCCAATATCTCGTCATCAGGTTCTATTACGTCACCAGAGCCCGATATAAGTAGAGAATTTTCCTGGTCAACTGCTATCAATAGGGCCTCAAGTCGCCTCAAAATCTTATCTGTACGCCATTCCTTGGCGAGTTCAACGGCTGCCCGGACCAGGTTGCCTTTATATTGTTCGATTTTTTGCTCAAGCTTTTCAAATAGTGTAAAGGCATCTGCGGTTGCACCAGCAAAACCGGTAAGGACCTTTCCATTGTAAAGTTTTCTAATCTTTCGTGCCTGGTGTTTGACAACCGTATTTCCCATCGTCACCTGGCCGTCGCCTGCAAGCACTACATGGCCCTTGTGACGAATAGCCAATACAGTAGTACCGTAAATATTATCCCTTGTCATATCTCATTATATTCCTTTATCATAAATATATCACCAAGTAACTTCTCAATAAGTTGGGGCATCATTTTGGGTAACCGATCACATTCCCCCCGGGACGCGAACGGTTACGCCAGAATTTATTGAGGAGTTACATCACCAAAAATCCGGTATCCTTATTATATAGGCATATGTGATGAATTCGTCTTTAAATAACGTAGGGGCAAATCCCTGTGCTTGCCCTTTTCCATATTGTCAGGGCAGGCGCGGGGCCTGCCTCTACTTAGTTGCCTTATGAGCCCTGGGATGGGCAGTATCGTATACCTCGCTCAAGCGATCGAGGTCCAGGTGCGTATAAAGCTGTGTGGTTGCAAGGCTAGCATGACCCAACATCTCCTGAATGGCCCTGAGATCTGCACCTGATTCAAGGAGGTGCGTGGCCATAGAGTGACGGAAGGTGTGGGGGGTGACCGGCGAGTTTATCCCTGTCTCTATCCTCCTTCTAGCTACCAGGCGTTCTACGCTCCTGGGGGTCAATCTGGTGCCCATCCGATTTATAAAGGCCGCCTTTTCGTCTCTACGATGTAGTCTCTCCAACAGGGCATCCCTAAAAGGCATATAGGCCTTTAATGCCTTGGCTGCCTCCATACCAAATGGGACCACCCGCTCTTTATTGCCCTTTCCTTTTACCTGTACCATTTCAGGTGAGAGGGAAATGCTCGAGATATCCAGCCCTGAGAGCTCACTGACCCTGATCCCTGTACTGTATAGCATTTCAAGGATGGCCCGATCTCTTAACTGCTGAAATCCTTTGCACTCACCAGTTTCCAGCATGGAAAAGGCCTCATCTACAGAGAGATATGAAGGGAGAGACTTCTCTTTTTGTGGTGCCCTTATGCCATCAGCAGGGCTCTTTTTTATTATTCCCTGTCTTAGCAAAAATCTAAAGAAACTCCGAGTGGAAGCGAGTCCACGGGCTACAGTGTTCCTGCTTGCTCTATGCCTCTGCATAGAGGCAAGCCATGCCCTGATTTCTCTGGCAGTGATGGAAGTAGGGTCTCTCTCAGGACCTATAAACTTTCTCAGTCCCTCAAGGTCCCTTTGATAGGCTATCACTGTATTTGGTGAGGCACCTCTCTCTACCCTGAGAAACTCTATAAAGGCCTGAATCTCTTTTATCATTAAAAATTGTCCCGATCTAAAAACAAGAAATAAATAGCCTGGTAGACTGTAGTCTGTCAGCCTATTAGGCTAAAAGTCAAAAACTAAGATACCATAAAAATACAATTTACCTAACAGCCTTCAGCCCGCAGTCTAATAGGCTATTTTTATAGTAAGTTAGCATAAATTCCTTAGATTTCAATGATAGCCTTATGCTTTTTAGGGAGACCTGTAACTTCTCAATAAATTAGGGCA
>JALTHV010000134.1 GCA_027004315.1 Deltaproteobacteria bacterium | reverse complement strand
TTACATTTAGTATCCGATTACAGGGTGCTTCACCTGAAAACGATTTGTCTTGGCCTCAGAAGACAGGAGGCGAGAACGAAGCACCCTTGACCGATTACATCATTTATGTTTTTCCTCCAGTTGTCAAATAGATAATACCGATCTTATTGTTTATAATTATTGAAAATTTAAATGAATACTGAACAGGTACTTTTAAAACTCAAAGAGTCTCTCGCAGGTCCAGGGGGTATCCTGGCCATAAACGGTCTCTTAGGCACTTCATCGGCCTGGATGATTTCGAGACTCCTCAGGTCTATTGACCGGCCTATACTCTGGATAACGCCCCAGCAAAAGGATGCAGAGAGGGTAATAACAGACCTTTCATTCTTCTCAGATCTGCCTGTCTTGCTATATCCATGTCGTGACTCGCTTCCCTTTGTGCCCCTACTTCCTTCAAGTGAGACAACATGTCAGAAGGTATCGGTCCTCTACCGTCTTGCCACTGAAGGAGGACCTGCCGTGGCAGTAGCCCCGGTCCAGGCCCTTACCGAGCTCACGCTCCCGCCCAAGACGCTCCTGGGCCATGTAGAGTATCTCCAGGTGGGAGAGGAAGTAGATCGCGAGGGACTGCTCAAGTGGCTTATTGAATCCGGCTATGAGCACTCCAGTGTAGTCCAGTCCAGGGGAGAATTCTGTGTAAGGGGCAGTCTGCTTGACATCTTCCCGCCGATGACTTCTCTCCCGGTACGGATAGACTTTTTCGGCGACTTTGTGGAAGAGATGCGTCTCTTTGATCCTCTTACTCAGCGCTCGACTGAGGATCTGAATGAATTAGTTGTACTCCCGGCCCATGAATTCATCCTCTCCCAGCCCCTAATTGAAGCGGCTCAAGAGAGACTGATCAGAGAGGCCGAAAAATACGATTTGTCTGCCCGGAGGATCCATGAAATCCTCCAACAACTGGAAGATAAGAGGCTGGTAGAGGGACAAGAGGCCTTACTGCCCATCTTTTATCCCAGGCCTGCCTCTCTCCTGGACTATATACCTCAACAGGCCCCCCTGCTCCTTGAAAGACCCGAAGAGATCGAGGCGGCCTTGAGCAACTACTGGAAGGAGGCCAGGCAGACCTACAAATCGGCCCTTGAGGAACACAGGGTCTTGGCCCCCCTGGGATCGTATCTCTCTGACCCTGAAGAGGTCTCAGGGCAGATATGCGGCCATACCTGCTGGCTCTTCCGAGATGTCAAACCACTTACCAAGCGGGTCTCCAAAGGATCTCCCTTCGACTTCCCCGTTCCGGAGACTCAAGAGCTGGAGATCAAGACGGGCACGCCAGAATCGCCATTAGTGCCTGGAGGTGTCCGGAGGGGAAGAGATCTCATCGGGCCGACGCTTGACCGGGTCAAGGGCTGGATTGAGGCGGGAGACAGGGTTGTCTTGGTAGTACCTGGCAGACGTCAGGGCCAGAGGATAATTGAACTCCTGAGCTATCACGAGATTATTGAGGCAGAGGTCCCCATATCCTCAGCCCCCTTGACCAATGACCCTGTGGCAACAGGCCTCATGATCTGTACAGGTCAGATATCTATGGGATTCCTCCTCCCAGGAGAGGCCCTCATAGTCCTTACAGAAGAAGAGCTCATGGGCACACAGGCCAGACGGACCAAGGCCCATAAGAGAAGGAGGACCGCCGTAGAGAGTCTGACCTTCGAAGACCTCAAACCCGGCCAACCAGTAGTACACAGAGACCATGGTGTGGGACTCTACCAGGGCCTTGTGCGTATAGAGGCCGCAGGAATTCCAGGGGAGTTCCTGCTTCTCGAATACCGTGACAGGGACAGGCTCTATCTACCAGTGGACCGCTTGGGCCTGATCCAGAAATATGTAGGGATAGAAGGTCGTGCACCTCGAATTGACAGGCTTGGGAGTTCAAGCTGGCAGCTTACGAAACAAAAGGTCAAGAAGAGTATCTATAAAATCGCCCACGAACTGGTTGAACTCTATGCCTCAAGAAAGGTCAGCAAAGGCCTTGCCTTTTCGCCTCCTGATACCCTGTTCCGACAGTTTGAAGCGGCATTTCCGTATGAAGAGACCCGGGACCAGGCCACCTCTATAGAGGAAATCCTCTCTGATATGCAGGAGCCCAAGCCCATGGATCGCCTGTTGTGCGGAGATGTGGGCTACGGCAAGACAGAGGTCGCAATGAGGGCCTCATTTAAGGCAGTTGAAGATGGAAAGCAGGTTGCCATATTGGTACCCACTACCCTGCTGGCAGAACAACACGAGCGGACATTCAGGCAAAGATTCCAGCAATTCCCTGTCACTGTAGAGGCCATAAGCAGGCTCAAACCCAGGCAGAAGCAGAAAGAGGTCCTTGCCAAGGTCAGCCAGGGCCAGGTTGACATCCTCATTGGCACACACCGGTTGCTACAGCCAGACGTGAAATTCAAGGACCTGGGGCTACTCATTGTAGATGAGGAACACCGTTTTGGTGTAAGGCACAAAGAGAGACTAAAGAGGCTTAAGCAATCAGTTGACTGCCTGACGCTCACCGCTACTCCAATCCCCAGGACCCTTCAACTCTCCCTCCTGGGGATCCGGGACCTCTCGGTAATCAATACCCCTCCAAGGGACCGTATGCCCATAAAGACATTCATGGCCGAATTCGATGACTCCTTGATAAAAGAGGCCATAGAACAGGAGATCAACCGAGGTGGTCAGGTCTTTTTTGTACACAATAGGATAAAGGGCATATACAGGCTGGCAGAGTACATCCAGCGAGTGGTCCCCAAGGCCAGAATAGAAGTCATCCATGGTCAGATGGGGCCTGATGAGCTTGAGGAGGTCATGATCCGGTTTGTAAGGGGAGAGGTCGACTGCCTGGTATGTACCACTATAATAGAATCTGGCCTGGACATACCGTCGGCAAATACCATGATCATCAATCGGGCCGACAGGCTGGGTCTTGCAGATCTGTACCAGTTGAGAGGAAGGATAGGAAGGGCCAATGAACAGGCCTATGCCTATCTCCTTGCCCCCCGTATGTCCGATCTAGGTAAAGGGCCTATAAAGAGGCTCAAGGCCATCATGGAACTCTCTGTATCCGGAGGCGGATTCCGCCTTGCAATGAAAGACCTGCAGATCCGAGGGGCCGGGAACATCTTGGGGGTATCCCAGTCAGGGAGTATTGCAGAGGTAGGATATGAACTCTACCTGGATCTCTTACAGAGGGCTATAGACGAGTTCAAGGGACTCCCTAAAAAGGAAGAGATAGATCCGGAAGTAAACCTGGGCATACCTGTATTCATCCCGGAAGAGTATGTCCCGGATGTAGAACAGCGCCTGCTCCTCTACCGAAGAATGGCCCGCCTAAAAGACGGACAGGAAGATACAGATTTCTTGCTGGAACTCAAAGACCGCTTCGGCCCGGTCCCAAAAGAGATCTCCTCTCTCCTTGGAGTAATTGGAATAAAACGCAGCCTGAGATCGCTTAACGTGATACGCCTTGACAGGACCTCTTCTGATAAAAAAGGGTATATCGTCCTGAATTTTGGGCCTGAGGGTCCATCTCATCCAGACAGGATCATAGAGGCGGTACAAAAAGACCGGCGGTGGCGTCTGTTGCCGGATGGCAGGCTGATAGTCCCGCTTATTAAATCAGATAGAAAGGATGGGAATGGTCTTGAAAGTGTAAGGCAGACCTTGCAAGTAATACTAAAAATGGCTACAAAGAATGGGTGCATTCCTTAGCGCAGCGGAGGAGAACAGGGAGGGTCCCATGCTGCAAAAACCTTAGAAAACAAGGGGCGAGGTAACTGTTCACATCCCCCCGGCCAGCAGTAGCCTTTTGAAGGGTTTCAGGAGCATCGCTTGATGCACAAAATCAGGGCACTCTGCCTATTAATCCGCACTGAAACCCTTCAAAATGCTACTGCTGGCCGGGGACGTAGACGGTTGCAACAGGAGGGGGGTGTGAACGGTTACGGGGCGAGAGCATGTTGGAAAAAGAAGCACCCTGTGATCGGTTACATCGAAGTTGCCAGGACTTATTGAGAAGTTACGTTACAACAGGAGAGCATCTTATTTTCACTGTAAAAATGGAGTGCTATGGATATGAAGCCCCTTGTCAATGAAGCCCCGTTTTTCCCCCGGAGAGAGACTAGATACGCAATTCGGGCATCTTCTTTTTACTTTGCAGTTATCTGCATATCGGGTCTCCTAATATTCAACGTATTCAAGTGCCCCCCAGCCTATGGAGTCATCTTCGATAGAATAGTTGCTGTAGTAAACGGAGATGTAATTACCCTTTCCGAACTAGAAAATACGGCAAGGCCTATATTTCAAAAATATATTAATAAAGGGATGACTAAGGAAGAAATAGAGGCCAAAAAGCAGGAAATCCTGCATCATATCTTGCCGCAGTTAATAGATGAGCACCTTGTAGAGGAAGAAATCAAGAGGCTCGATATAAGCGTAAATAAACAAGAGATCCAAGAGGCCTTAGACAGGATATGTAAACAGAACTACATGACGATAGATGAGCTTGTAGCTCAGCTTAACTCTGAAGGTAAAACTCTAAAAGAATATAAAAAAGAAATAAAAAAACAGATTGAGAGGGCAAGACTTATAAATAGACAGGTAAGTTCAAAGGTAGTAATAACCGATGAAGAGATCAAAAAATATATAAAAAAACAACATCTTAGAAATGATTATAGTGGCCAGCTCTATATTCTGCAACACATATGTATAAGCCCGAAAAATCCTAATGACCCCAAATTAAAGGAAGAGGCCAAAATACGAGCCGAGGAGGCCTATAAGGCACTAAAAAATGGTAAGAGTTTTAAGGCGATAGTAAAACGCTATTCTGACCTCTCTTCAGATAAAGAAGATGGAGGATATCTGGGCAGTTTTACCCTGAAAGAGATGGCACCCTTTGTCAAACAGGCAGTAGCCGGGCTAAAACCCGGCGATTTTAGCAAAGTGGTTGATACTCCAATGGGCTGGCAGATTTTCAGACTAAAGAAGATAACACGGGCTGGAGAGGACAAAAACGAACGGGCTTATATAGGGAAAATCCGGCAAAAGCTCTACCGCAGGGAGATAAATGCCCGGTTTGAAGATTGGCTCAAGAGACTTAGATCAAGGTCTACGATCCGGATACTCCTTTAAAAATTTGGAACAATAAATGTCTAAAGAAACTTTAGGTGAATATCTCAAACGAGAACGGGAACTGCGTCATATTTCCCTGGAAGAGTTAGCAGAAGGGACTAAGATCGGAATTCATGTCCTAAAGGCCATGGAGGCAGATCGGTGGGAAGAATTGCCTGGTAAGGTCTTTAGGAAGGGCTTTACAAAAAGCTATGCTGAATTCATAGGGTTGGTTCCCGAAGACGTCATCCTCCGTTATCAGGAAGAGCAGGATGGAGATCTAGGGGTTGGAGAGCCCATTGAGTCTGTGACTGGTCGTTATGCAAAAAAAGCCCCTCTATTTAACCGATTTATCATCGGTTTCATAATAGCAATATTCATCTTGCTTGTAGGATGGGGATTTTGGTTTTTCTGGCATTCGGATAAAACAGGGCCTGTAACAAGTCCTATATCCCCATCAATCGGCAATAACTCTTCACTGTCCCAGGGTAACTGTTCACGGGGGAATTACGTTCCAGGAGGTCAGGGATACGTTTCCTCAGAATAGGAAATAATTAAAGAAATACCATAGTTGCAGCACCATCATGCCTGAAATCTTCAAAAGCCCCGCGTTTGTAATTGCAGGCCGTGACCTGGGAGAATCCGACAGGCTCATCACGTTCTATACAATGGATAGAGGGAAAACCCGGGGTATTGCCAAGGGGGCAAAAAAGAGCAAACACCGCTTTGTAAATGCACTGGAGCCCTTTACATTACTCAATCTGTCTCTGGCCTTACCTCGCACCACGGGTCTCAGTAGAATCGATTCTGCTGAGACACTGGACAGTTTTTCTTCTCTAAGGGGCAAGATCGATTACTATATCATGGCCAGCCTGTGCTGCGAACTGGTAGATCTCTGGACAAGGGAAGGCGATCCCCAAAGAGACCTCTTTGAGCTGCTGCGATCCTACTTCAGGTCCCTTAAGGAAGGCCTCCCGGCCAGAAAGGCCACGCTCTTTTTCGAGACTCTGCTTCTCTCTCTGGTAGGCTATGCCCCGAATCTGGATTCGTGCCTCCGCTGCAAAAGGCCTCCAAAGGATGACCATGTGGCCTTTAAAATCCATGCAGGGGGATTTATCTGTAAAAAATGCCAAAAAAAAGGGGAAGATGCCCACAGAATAACCTTGGGGGCACTCAAGTCATTAAAATACATACAAAATAGAAAATTTAATAACCTCCATAGACTCTCAATAACAGACGCTGCATTCGAAGAGGCCTGGTCTTTTATCCATGACCTTCACTGCCATTACCTGCAGCGGGTACCCGCCTCCTATAAAGTCGTAGATACAATTACAAGCAAAACATATTCCAAAAAATAGGGGAATATGTTATATTAGGTCTCGTAGATTATATCCTTAAGTCTTGGGAGGTTGTTTTTGACTATACTAGAGGTAAATCAGTATGTTTAATGTTGGAGATTTGGCAGTATACCCTGCGCATGGGGTGGGATTGATCGAGGCTATAGAGCAAAAATCAATATTAGGGACAGAACATACTTTCTATGTGATGCGTATACTCGATAACGATATGAAGATCATGATCCCTAAAGAAAATGCCAAGCAAGTCGGGCTCAGGGATGTCATCTCAGGAAATGATATTGAAGAGGTCTATGCTATCCTAGAAGAAAAGGACGTGGAATTTACCCCTCAGACCTGGAATCGTCGTTATCGGGAATATATGGATAAGATTAAGACAGGTTCCATCTTTGACTTGGCAGCAGTCTTGAGAGATCTCTATATCCTACAGATGGACAAACCCCTTTCCTTCGGAGAGAGAAAGATGTTGGATACCGCCAAGACCCTCCTGGTAAAAGAACTCTCCATAGCCAAAGGCAAAAAAGAAGAAGAAATTGCTGCAGGAATCGAATCTATGTTCAATGCCAATACTGAGGACCCGCCAGACGAAGTAAAAAACTAAAGATACTTCCAAAAGATACAGCCTTCAATCTATCCTTTTGCACAGTAATTTTGTTTGGTTTCAAGGCGCGTTAAGCTACGCATAACGGGCTATTTAAGGCACAACTATTCATGTCTCCGGCCAGAGACAACCTTGAAAAAGGCCACCTCTGGCCGAGGGAATGTGAACGGTTACTGTAAGGCCTGCCGCAACACAGAAAACAGGCAAAAGGGCAAGCAAGATGCAGCAAGTTCAGGCTTGACGGGACACTAGAACTCTGTTGGCAGGCCCTGTAACTGTGCTCTGGTAAAGACAGGCCCATCCTTACAGACATAGACAGGCCCAACGTTACAATGCCCACAGACACCCTGACCACACTTCATACGGTTCTCCAGGGATAAATATACCTGATCGTCAGTCCAGCCTATCTTCTCAAGAGGAGGCATAGTGAACTTTATCATAATGGGAGGTCCACAGATAAGGGCTGCCGCATTCTCTGGAGAAGGTGCTACCTGTCCTGCCACAGTAGGGACAAAGCCTACAAGCCCGTCCCAGCCAGGGGCCTCACGGTCTATTGTAATATAGGTATCAAGGTCATCACGCTCTGCCCAGGCCTTCAGCTCATCTCTATAGAGTAGCAGCCCTGGCGTCCTGGCCCCGTAGATCACGGTAATCTTGCCATAATCACCACGGTTGGCCAACATATATAGGAGCGTAGCCCTGAGGGTAGTAAAGGCAAATCCCCCTGCTATTATGACTATGTTCTTTCCCTTAAGATCGTTATCAACAGGAAAACCATTCCCTAGTGGACCACGCACACCTACCCTTTCACCTATATCCATCTGGTGGAGGGCAGTTGTGACAACGCCAGCCCTAAAGACAGTGAATAACAGGAAACCCTCTTCTGTAGGGGATGAAGCTATGCCTATAGGGATCTCACCTACACCTGCAAGAGATAACATTGCAAACTGACCGGGGACATGGCTCCAACGGGCCCTGTCTCCTTCGTCCTCCAGGACCAGACGAAAGGTCTTGAGATTCCCGTCCTCTGTCTCGACTACGATATCGTCAATACGGGCTGGATAAGGAATATATGGATTAGGTAATAAAGTAGTCATGACTTCACTCCACAGCCAGAAGGTCTTTGAGTACCTCCCGAATGTCAATATTTACAGGACACTCACGGATACATCTTCCACAGCCAACACAGGAAAATGGCCCGAAACGGTCGGGAAAATACTTAAATTTATGCATAAAACGATTTCTCACCCTTTGAACCTTTTGCCCCCTGGGATTGTGCCCTGAGGCCTGGAGAGTAAACAGAGGAAACATACAGGAATCATAGTACCTTATCCTGCGAATAGTACCTTTTACCACCTCGTCCTGAATATCAAAACAGTAACAGGTAGGACACAAAAAGGTACAGATACCACAGTTGATACAGGAATCGGCCAACTGGGACCAGAACGGTGCATTATATAAGGCAAAGAGATCCTTGGCCTTCATGGCCTCTAAGGCCTGGGCAGGATCAGACATCGAGGAAAATAAAGATTCCACCTGCGCCTTGGACTCCTTGAGCCTAGAAATTTCTTCTCCAGAGGCCTCGGATGCACCCCCTCCCTCTTGTACCAGTTCTTCACCCTTCTCGGTAATGACCTCTGCCATATAAAAATCATCCAGTTGGGTAACAGCAATATCCATGCCCTCTGTACCAACGGGCGAACCTCCAACCTCTTTACAGAAACAGGTCTGACATCTATCTCTACATGTAAAACCTACTATGGCAGTCTTTGCCCGATTGGCCTGAAAATAGGGATCCTTTTCAAATGGGAGGTTATTAAGTTCTACACTCCTCGCATCACAGGGCCTGACTCCTACCAGGACCTTCCTGGCATTATCTCTATTTTCAGGCTCTTTAAACACAAAGGCATCTGGATCACCTTTTCTTTTAGAACACGTAAACAGCGTCTCAGGTTGGGGGAAAAAGAATTTTTTTATAGGACTCTTAGGGAGCCCTGTACCCAACTCAGGAAACTTGCCATCTTTCAAGATAGCCCAATCAGTATAAGATTTGTTGACAGATATAGATTTGGAGTCACTGGACGACTGCCTCAAAGGACCATAGACCTCTCTGGTCTTTGCCCAATTGACAAACCACCTCTCCAGATCTGCCTTGTCGAGTCTGAGTACTTTCACGGCTTCACTCCCTCCCCTGCCTCACTAGTCTGCCCCACAGCCTCTGTAATCAAAAAATTCTGCGGGTCATCCTCTTTATAGGTAGTTAGAGGCAATGGTACATCAGGATCCATTCCGGCCTCGGTCCCATAAAGCTCAAGGACATCTTTTTCCAACTTTTTGGTAAAGAGACGCATATGGATACCCATAGGACAGGCACTCTCACAGGCCCCACAATCAGTACAACGACCAGCACAGTGGTAGGCCCTCAGGATATGAAAGATAGATGTGTCTGCCAGATCTATACTCTTGCCAACCCATTGAGGTCTTGAATCATCTACAAAACAGGTAGGACAATAGCACAGAGGACAGGCATTTCTACAGGCATAGCACCTGATACAACTAGAGATCTCTTCCTGGAACCATGACCAACGTTCCTCTGAGGACATGGCCTCTATCTCATTAACCTGCCTGAAGCGATCCTTAACTTCCCTAGGTGAAACTGGCTGCCCTACCTGATAGTCATAAATTACCGGATTGGGATGAATACATGTCTGACAGTTATCTCTGACCACATCCCAGCGCTGTATCTCTTTTTTAAAACCAGGGCCTTCTATTACAAGAGAGTGCTCACCTTCTTCTGATGTCCAGACCTCTCTGCCATCCACCTGGGCCAGGACCTTTTTTCTATCCACCATGCCCCGGCTCCCGATCCCAAGGATAACCAAGCGATCTCTCTGTACCTGATTCTCCTGGATCTGGACCACTATATTTCGGGACCAGCATCCGGTTGCCAGCACACCGACTTTGGGCAAGGGACCTTCGGGAGGCGGATCCTTAGGACCCCTCGGAGGCTCAACGCTCTTGAGTAGATCTGGCAGATAGTTGGCCAGATTCATCACACAAAAGCTATTCCATACCAGCCTCTCTGCATCCTCTGGCCTTCTTGCCACAAATGGCCTCATGGTCATGGGCAAGGTACCAGTAGTAAAGCCCAAAAAGGCCGCCACCTCCCCTGAAGAAAGGAGTTGCTTAGCCTTTGCCCTTATATCTTCTGTAATTGTACTATTTGTGGTCGACATAGCTCAAATAGACCTTCTCATAATTGTGTCAGCATTCATGACAAAAAACTCATGCCCATGCACAAAACTCTAGTTATATTATCTATAATAGGTCTGTAACCAACAAGGTCTATATCTCCTTGACTAGGCGCCTTGCCGGCCCCAGGGCCCTCACACGCTCTGTTACCTCCTTTACCACCTTTGCAAACTGCTCACCCTCAGCAGCGGAGATCCAAGAAAAATTCAGCCTCCCTGGCTCTATTCCCAAAAATTCGATGAGGCTCTTAAATATTGCAAAACGTCTCCTGGCAAAGAGATTCCCACTGATGTAATGGCAATCTCCTGGATGACAACCAGATACAAGTACCCCATCTGCACCGGCCTTTAAGGCGTCAAGAAGTATGTTGGGACTCATCCTGCCTGAACAGGGTACCCTGACGACCCTTATATTTGGAGGATACTGAAAACGACTCACACCTGCCAGATCCGCCCCTGCATAGCTACACCAGTTACACAAAAAGGCTATGATCTTTGGCTCCCACTCTTTCTTTTGGACAGAGGTCTTATCCATAATATATCAATCCCTAACTAAATATCCATGGTATCCATAGCGGCTTCTACTGCTGCCAAAATCTGTCTGTTACCAATATTCTTGAGAGTAACGGCATCCGAACGGCATCCAGCCACACAGGCACCGCAACCCTTGCAGAGTCCTGTATTTACTGATGCCTTCCCCACAGCAGGATCGATACTGATAGCATGATAGGCACAGACATGTGTACATACACCACATCCAGTACACTTTCTTTGGTCTACAATAGCAGTGATGCTCTCTGCCGGGACGGCATCCTGAGAGAGGACAATAGCTGCCCTGGCTGCTGCTGCCTGTGCCTGAGCAATAGACTCATCCATGGACTTTGGATAGTGACACAGACCAGCCAGATAGACCCCATCTGTCGCAAAATCAACAGGACGCAGCTTCATATGGGCCTCAAGGAAAAATCCGTCAGAGCTTACTGAGCACTTGAAGAGCTTCGACAATTCGCCCATATCGTCCCTGGGCCTGACACCCGTAGCCAATACCAAAAGCCCGGGATGTAATATCAACTTTCTCTCTAGAATCAGGTCTTCAGCCTCCACTACTATATCCTTGCCCTCTTGCCTCACGTCAGGGAGGTGATCGAGATCATACCTGATAAATATGATCCCCTTAGACCTGGCCTCCTGATATAGCCTCTCACGTTGTCCATATGTCCTAATGTCTCTATAGAGCATGAAGATATCCATATCAGGGTTGAGTTTCTTGAGTTCAAGGGCCTGGGTTATGGCATGAGTACAACATATCCCACTGCAGAAAGGTCTCTCAGGTACACGGGAGCCTGCACAGTGGATAAACACCGCCTGAGAAAGTCCCTTAAGGCTCTCTGGATCCTTTATAAAGATCTGATCCAGCTCAAGGAGAATGTGCACATTCGGATTCTCTCCATATAGCCATTTCCCCATCGGTTTGTAGGACTCAGCGCCTACGGTCAAGATAGCAACTCCGTGTTCGACCGTGCTCCCATCAGAGAGCCCGGTACGAAACTGTCCGACTGAACCCTCCACACTGCTGACCGTTGTCTCCAGACGGAGATCTATCTTTGGATGCGATTCTACCTGATCGATGATCTTTTTTAAATAGGGCTGAACAATACTACCCTGCCATGTACGGTAAAACTTCCTGGCATGGCCACCCAGTATCGATTTCTTCTCTACTAAAGTAACTGGAAAACCTTGATCTGCCAGCGAGAGGGCCGCGTTCATACCCGCAACACCACCTCCTACTACAAGGGCAGATTTGGTCACAGGGACTGAATTATAGGGCAGAGGTTCATGTAGTTTGACCTTGGCTACTGCCATCCGGATCAGGTCTTTGGCCTTTTCAGTAGCTGCCTCCGGCTCGTTTTGGTGAACCCATGAATCCTGGTCACGGATATTGGCCATCTCAAAGAGGAATTTGTTTATCCCTGCATCTCTCAAGGTCTCCTGAAAGAGAGGCTCATGGGTACGCGGGGTGCAAGAGGCCACTACTACCCTATTCAGATGCTCCTTACGGATCGTCTCGGCCATATGATTAATGGTATCCTGGGAACAGGTAAAGAGATTGTCCTGGGAAAGCGCTACTCCTGGCAGGCCACGCGCGTAATCCCTCACTGCCTCCACATCTACCACACTGGCTATATTAGTCCCACAGTGGCAGACAAATACCCCGACCCTGGGGGACTCTGCATGGACATCCCTCTCAGGAGGAAAGACCTTCTTTTTGGTCTTGGTCCAACGAGAAGGACTGAGTATGCGTTCCGCCTCAAGGGCCGCTGCACTCGCATCTGTGACAGACCGGGGTATATCTTTGGGCCCTGAGGCCGCTCCACAGACATAGACCCCTGGTCTATTAGTAACTACCGGCCTAAAGACATCTGTATCAATAAATTTATAAGGATCTAATTTGACCCCTAGCCTATCTGCCAGTTCTATCGCCTCTTTGCTCAACTCAAGACCAACAGACAGGACCATCAAATCAAATTCCTCTTCCCTCATGACCCCATGTTCATCCGCATATCTTATCAGGACATTATTGTCTTCCTGAGAAGGTAAAACGGTATGTACTCTTGCCCGATGGAATGAAATTCCCTTTTCTATGGCCCTGTTGTAATAGGCCTCAAATTCCTTCCCAGGTGTCCGCATATCTATGAAGAAGATACTGGCAGACAGATCACCGTGGGCATCTTCCTTTGCTATAACTGCCTCTTTTATGGCATACATACAGCATACTGAGGAACAATAGGCATGGCCTGAACGGTTTATATCCCGCGAACCCACGCACTGTAACCAGGCAATCCTCTTTGGTACCTTTTGATCAGAGGGCCGTTTCAAGTGCCCCTGGCATGGGCCTGAAGGACTGAGCAGCCTCTCAAACTCCATGGAAGTGACTACATTTGGCAAACGACCATAACCAGTAAAATCAAGGTCTGATGGATCGAAAGGAGAAAAACCAGGGGCCAGAACTACAGACCCTACGTTGAGTACCTCTTCCTTGGCAACATCTTTAAAATTAATCGCACCGGCAGGACAAATCTTTTCACAAAGACCACAGCGTCCAGGCTTGTTTAGCCTGATACAGTATCTGGGGTCAATGGCATATTTAAGGGGAACTGCCTGAGGAAATTTTAGATAGATCGCCTTTCTCTTACTCAGACCAAGGTCAAACTCATTCGGTACTTTTTTAGGGCACTTTCCTGCACATTGACCACAGGCAATACACTTATTCGGATCTACATATCTGGGATTCTGCCGAACCAATGCACGAAAGGCCCCTGGTTCACCCTCCAGGGACAGAAGCTCTGATAGAGTAAGAATCTTTATATTGAGGTGTCTTCCACACTCTACCAGTTTGGGAGAGAGGATACAGGCCGAGCAGTCATTGGTGGGATAGGTCTTGTCCAACTGCGACATAGAACCACCAATAGCCGAGGTCCGCTCAACCAGATACACAAAAAAACCACTGTTAGCGAGATCAAGGGCCGCCTGAACCCCGGCAATCCCGCCTCCAACCACCAGCACAGATCCTTCTGGATTCGAGGAATCGGGTGATTGAGAGATTGGACGATTAGGTATGCTACTCATGGTTTTCTACCTTACCTCTCAATTTTTTATCCTTAATTTTTGACAAAGACCTTATACATAACTTCTCAATAAATTGGAATAGACTACATCCTATATAGTGTATATTAACGCTACCCTTATATTAGGTTTAAGTCAAGAGATTTTTGGCCATGAGATATAAATTATCTTGAGAATGAATTTCAGTAAATTTTGCTATAAAAGCATGATTTAAGACTATACCAAAAATAGAGGCCAAGTCAAGAGATTTTTGGCCATGAGATATAAATTATTCCGGAAATGAATTTCAGTAACTTTACTGTGGGAGAATAGGCCGTAGACTGCCAGATAAAAAGTCTGAACAAAAAATACTGGCAACTTCTCAATGAGTTGGGGCATCATTTTTGGTAACCGATCACAGGGTGCTTCTTTTGGAAACGATTTGCGTTAGCCCTGTAGTTTTCTTGGTTTTTGCAGCATGGGAGACCCCGGCTCCGGAGCGTAGCCGAGGAGAACGGGGAGGTAATAGTATTTTTACTCAAATTTGTCCTGGAGAAGCGACTCTGGCCTTGACCTCTTTCAGTCTCCTACGTATAGTCCCTTATGCCTCGGAAACAAAGAAACAAAATCCAGCAGAAGGCCCCTTCACAAAATCGAGAAATCCCTCTGCCAGAGCGTATTCTGGCTACAATGCACCATGCGGGTCACCCTCTCTATCTCCGGGAGATAATGCACCTCTCTCACCTCAGACCTGGTGAAAAGAGAGAGGCAAGGACCGTAGTAGCTGATCTGGTCAGTAAGGGCAAGTTGTTTCTGCTCAAGGGCAACAGGTATGGTGTTTCTGACCTGATGAAGCTGATAAGGGGAAGACTCATTGCACACCACGATGGCTTTGGCTTTGTGCAGCCAGAGAGCGGAGAGGGACCTGACATATTCATCCCTGCACGGGCCCTAAAAGGTGCTGTACATGGAGACCGGGTGGTAGTGAGAGTAGAAAAAACCCGAAGGGGGAGACCCGAAGGTTCCATACTCCGTGTGCTTGAAAGGGGAATAAGGCGTGTAGTAGGCACATTTCACCAGGGCAAAAGCGTATCTACGGTGATCCCTGAAGATGACCGGCTGCTCTTTGAGATACTGATCTCCAACAGACACAGGGCTAGAGCCAAGGACGGCCAGGTAGTGCTGACAGAGATAGACAGTTTCCCATCCAAGGGAAAAAACCCTGAAGGGCGAGTACTAGAGGTCATTGGGGACCCCGATGATATGAAGGTACAGACCAGGATAGTTATATACAAACACGAGCTCCCGCACGTCTTTTTGCATGAGGCCCTGGCCCAGGCTGAGGCCCTGCCACAGGCCCTGCTCCCTGAAGAAAGCCAGGGCCGTAAGGACCTCCGTGACCTGCCCCTTGTGACAATAGATGGTGAGAATGCAAGGGACTTTGATGATGCCGTATTCGTCAAGAAGACCCGCACGGGTTTTGTCCTCACCGTAGCCATTGCCGACGTAAGCCACTATGTGCCAGAAGACAGTCCTATCGATCTGGAGGCCAGGAATCGCGGCACCAGTGTATATTTCCCCTCTGCCGTAGTCCCCATGCTCCCTGAGACCCTGTCTAATCACCTATGCAGCCTACTTCCCAATGAAGACCGTCTGGCAATAGCAGCCAATATCTCTTTTGACAGGGAGGCAAATGTCAGACGTACCAGCTTCTCCAAGGCCATTATCAGGAGCCATTGCAGGTTCACCTATAAAGAGGTCAGAAAGATCCTGGTAGATAGAGATAAGGATTTAATAGCAAAAAATAGACAATTTATTAAAGATCTAAATGTCATGGTGGAACTGGCAGAGGCCCTCTCTGAGAAACGCCGCCAGAGGGGGAGTATAGACTTTGACCTCCCGGAGCCCGAAGTAATCCTGGGGCTTACAGGAAACCTGGAAGAAATCGTCCGGAGAGAGAGAAACATCGCCCACCGCATCATCGAAGAGTTCATGATTACAGCAAACGAGGCCGTTGCCTCCTTTTTGACCAAAAAAGAGATACCAGGGATATACCGCATACATGAAGCACCTGACCCAGACAAGTTGGCAGAGTTTGTAAAATTTGTCCAGGATCTGGGAATAGACATCCAGACCCCAGAGCAGGTAAGCCCAAAGTGGTGTCAGACAGTCCTCAAAAAGGCATCAGGCAATCCCCATGAATACGTAGTGAACATGGTCTTGCTGCGGACCATGAAGCTGGCCGTCTACTCGTCCAGAAACATTGGACACTTCGGCCTGGCATCTCCTAGCTACCTGCATTTCACCTCGCCGATCCGCCGCTACCCTGACCTGATCGTCCACAGGATCCTGAAGGCCAACATGAAGCGAGTAAGAAAACGCCCAATCTATTCAGATGGGCAACTTGAGGCCATGGGGCAGGACTGCTCTGCCCGGGAGAGGGTGGGCATGGAGGCAGAAAGAGAGATGTTTGACAGGCTCAAGGTCCGTTTCATGGCAGACAAGATCGGAGAGGAATATGATGGCATAATATCCGGGGTGACATCCTTTGGCTTTTTTGTAGAATTAAGGGACATATTTATATCTGGTGTCGTCCGCCTGGTAGATATGGCAGATGACTATTATGTATTGGAGCAGGCCAGGCAGCGCCTTATCGGCCAGAGGACCCACAAGGTCTTTCAGTTGGGACAGTTGGTGAGGGTCAAGGTCAAGGCAGTAGACATCGCCCGGAGGCATATAAATTTTGAAGTAATACTGAACCAGTGTAACCGTTAACATTCCCTCTCGTGAACGGTTACTAACCAGTAGCCACAATCTCAAATGAATATCCCCCCTGAAATACTGAGACGCATAGAGAGGCTTCGGGAAGAGATCAATTATCACAATTATCTCTACTATGTCTTTGATCAGCCCACGATAAGCGATGCCGACTACGATGCCCTGATGCACGAGCTCAAGGGCCTTGAAGCCAGATACCCAGAGGCCATAACCCCTGACTCTCCTACTCAGCGGATAGGGGCACCGCCCTCAGAAAAATTTGCCAGTGTGCCACACAGCGTCCCCATGTTGAGCCTGGACGATGCCTTCAGCCAGGATGAAGTCTTTGATTTCGACCGGCGGGCAAAGAGGCTGCTCCAGACAGATGGAGAGATCGAATACATGGTAGAGCCTAAGATGGATGGCCTGGCCGTGGAGCTGATCTACGAAAAAGGCAGACTAGTCCTTGGATCAACTCGAGGAGACGGCTATACCGGAGAGGACGTAACCGCCAACCTGAGGACTATTCGCTCCATACCCCTCAGGCTCATGGAAAGGTATCTTCCCCCACCTGCCCGTCTTGAGGTACGGGGTGAGGTATTTATCAATAGAGATGCCTTTGAACAGCTCAACAGAAAACGGGTCGAGAAAGGGGCACCTGCCTTTGCGAATCCCAGAAATGCCGCTGCTGGTTCCCTCCGTCAGTTAGATCCGAATGTCACTGCCAGTCGCCCTCTGAACATGTTTTGCTATGGGATCGGAGTAGTAGAGGGCTATAGCTTCAAGACCCAGTGGGATGTACTCACAGGCCTCAAGAAATGGGGCCTGAATATCAACCCCATGATAAAGAAGGTAAGAGGCATTCATGGGGCAATACGATATCACCAGGCCATTGCCAGCAAGCGGGAAGGACTGAACTATGAGATTGACGGCATAGTCATCAAAGTAAATGACCTCCAGCATCAGGAACGCCTTGGATCAAAGGCCAGGAGCCCGCGCTGGGCCCTGGCATACAAGTTTGAGGCAGTCCAGGTCATAACCAGGATCCTCGATATCCAACTCAGCGTAGGACGTACTGGTGCAGTAACCCCCGTAGCCATAATGGAACCAGTAAAGGTAGGTGGAGTACTAGTAAGTAGAGCGACTCTCCATAATGAAGATGAAATCCTCCGCAAGGACATCAGGATAGGAGACTGGGTCATGATCAGGAGGGCAGGAGACGTCATTCCTGAGGTAGTCAGGCCCCTGTCAGAGAGGAGGACTGGGAAAGAAAGGGTATTTGTGATGCCTGAGACCTGTCCGGTCTGTGGTTCCAAACTGGTCCGCAGACCAGGAGAGGCCGTGTGGAGGTGTCCAAATCCAGAGTGTTTTCCCAGGCTTGTAAGGCAATTGACCCACTTTGCCAGTAAGGGGGCCATGGACATAGAAGGGTTCGGGCCAAAATTGGCCGAGCAGTTGATCAGCGCAGGACTGGTCCGGGACGTTGCAGATCTCTATTCCATGGAACTGAGTGACCTCTTCTCTCTTGACCGCTTTGCCGAAAAGTCTGCAAAGAACCTAATTTCTGCCATAGAGGCCAGCAAGGAGACCACTCTCGCACGATTCCTCTATGCCCTGGGGCCCAGACACGTCGGGGAGGTAACTGCACAGGTCCTGGCAGACCGCTTTGGCTCAATACAGGCCCTGGCAGAGGCCGATGAAGAGGGACTCCGGGCAGTAGAGGGGATAGGTCCTGAAGTGGCCTCCAGCATCCGGTCATGGTTCAGCAACAGCCAAAACAGCAGGCTTGTCAGGCGGCTGATCAATGCCGGGATCAGATTCACTGATCTCAAGGAGACAAAGAAATTGCCTCTTGAGGGAAAGAGTCTTGTCTTTACCGGCGGGCTTTCATCCCTTACCCGGGAGCAGGCCAAGGACCTGGTCCGGGGGCTAGGGGGCCAGATTGTCTCCACAGTTGGACGCAAAACAGACTACGTCATAGTAGGGAAAAATCCTGGATCCAAGTTGCAGAAGGCCATAAACTTGGGGATTCCTACCTTGAGTGAAGAGGAATTCCTGGAACTGATACATCATAAACTAGGTTGAGCAAACCCCTGCCGGTAATCTCACTGGATAATCTGCCGCGGCATTTACCTTACCATATCTTCTAGATTCAGGACTTCGCTCATCTTGTGCTGCCTTATCCAGGGACTTGGCCTTATATGCCATTTCTATTCGCCGGCTCACAGCTTTGCAATCCGACTTCATCCAGACCTCACCTAGCGGCAATGCCCTTGCCTTCGGCTAATATTTTCGCTATCATCGGAATCAGGCAGTGAAATTGTAACTATTCACATTCCTTCCCTGGCCAGCGGTAGCTTTTTGAAGCGTCTCGATTTTGTGCATCAAGCGATGCTCCTGAAACCCTGGGAAATGCCACCACTAGCCGGGGACGTAGACGGTTTACGTATAGAGGACTTTAACCTCATAAGTCTATGCCCATATAGGGCATACACAAGGCAAAATGCAGCCGGCGTAAAAACGCGTGGTGAGCTCGGTGTTGGCTCTCAGACATGGAACAATATGTAACCAAGACACATGACTCTTGATGGCATTGTATTTGAGTTGAGTGTGATCATTGTCGGCGCGGCCGTGCTGGGAACGCTGTTTCTCTATGCCAGGCAGCCGATCATCATCGCCTATATCGCAATAGGCTTTGCCATTGGGCCAAATGGGTTTGCCCTGCTTCGCAGGACCTACCACATTGAGCAGATATCCCACCTCGGTGTCATACTTCTGCTTTTTCTCGTTGGTCTTAACTTACAACCAGCAAAACTGGCCAAGCTCTTTCGCAAGACCTCACTTCTCACATTTACTACATCAATGCTATTCGGGTGTGTGTCTCTTCTCTTTGCCTTACTGCTCGGCTTTGACATACACAGCTCCGTCCTTTTCGGTGCGGCCATGATGTTCTCAAGCACAGTGGTCGGCCTGAAGCTGATCTCTACCACCACACTCCACCATAAACGGACGGGTGAGATAATGACCAGTGTCCTTCTTCTTCAGGACGTATTGGCCATTCTTGTCATCCTTTTCATCACCGTAGAAAAAAGCAATCACGTGCTGGTGACCTTCGCGATGCTCGCAGGGAAATTCGTGCTCGTCTGCCTGCTATCTTTCGTGGGCGTGCGCTACACAGTGATGCCACTCCTTAGGAAGTTTGATATGGTTCAGGAGTATAGTTTCGTTGCAACATTGGGATGGTGCCTATTGTGGGCCGAAGTCGCTCACATTCTTGGTCTTTCTTACGAGATGGGAGCATTCATTGCCGGACTCTCGATCGCATCCTGCCGGGTTGCAGTCGCCATTGCCGAACATCTGAAACCACTGCGCGAGTTTTTCCTTATTCTCTTCTTCTTTGCTGTAGGGGCGAAACTGGACCTACGACTCGATCTACGACTCCTTCTCTCGGCAGTCATCTTCGGTGCGCTTCTTGTACCCTTGAAGGCCTATGTATTTCGTTTTGCATTCCGGAAGAGCGGAGAATCATCAGAGCTGTCCCGAGAGCTGGCGGTGCGCTTGGCACAGTCTAGCGAGTTTTCTCTCTTGGTAGTGTTCGCGGCCCTGTCAGTTGGCCTCCTGTCAGCCGAAGGAGCCATGGTGATTCAGATCACCACGATGGTGACGTTTATCGTCTCGACTTACTGGGTCGTCCTACGCTACCCGACCCCGATCTCAGGGAGTGCCATGCCTCGTCGGGACTGATACAGAAGCGGTTACAGATCGGAAGATCTGGTTTACTGCCCCTGATTTCTCCCATATTGGTCCTCAAAACGGACTATGTCATCTTCTCCCAGATAACTTCCATTCTGTATCTCAATTATCTCCAGGGGTATTCGGCCGGGGTTCTCAAGCCGATGCCTCTGCCCGGGTGATATAAATGTAGATTCGCTTTCCCTCAAGAGAAATACATCGTCGTCCCTGGTTACACGGGCCGTTCCCTTGACTACTACCCAGTGTTCTGAACGATGGTAATGCATCTGCAGGGAGAGCTTTGCCCCTGGCTTTACACTGATACGCTTGATCTTAAAACGAGGTGCCTCTTCAAGCACCGTATAGCTACCCCAGGGACGGTAGGCCGTCTTGTGTACCAGATATTCTTCCCGCTTTGCAGACTTCAGGCGTTTGACGATCCGGCGTATCTCCTGGCTGCGTTTCAGGGGCACCACGAGTACGGCATCCGCCGTCTCAACGACCAGCATATCTTTTGCCCCCAGGGTCGCCACAAGACGGTCTTCGGCCCATACCAGACTGCCTGATGTATCTATCGCTATAACATCGCCCTGAGTCATGTTATCTGATTCATCTTTGGGCAGGATTTCGTGCAGGGCCTGCCACGACCCCACATCACTCCAGCCCATATCTACAGGGACCATGGAAAGCCCTTTTACATGCTCCAATATGGCATAATCTATGGAGTCTGATGGGCATTCGCTGAAGCTCTCTTCATCCAGATAGACCAGACCATTTTTTTCCCGATGGGCCTTCTCCAGTGCCTTTTTACAGGCACTGAGCGTCGCAGGGACAAGGTGCTCTGCCTCTTCCAGCAGCCTGCTGGCCTTAAAGAGAAAGATGCCGCTGTTCCAATAAAAGTTTCCCTTGGCTATATATTCTTCCGCAGTGACCCGGTCCGGTTTTTCTACAAATTGTCTTACTGTGCTCCCATCTCCGGCCTCAATATATCCATAGGCCGTCTCTGCCCGGTCCGGGCGGATGCCAAAGGTCACTAAGGCCCCCTGTGCCGCAAGCAACAGGCCCTGACTGGTAGCCTGTACAAACTCATCGGCCTTTTGAACCAGGTGATCTGCAGGCGTAATCAGGAGGAAGGGATCGGCTTTTCCAGATGAGGCCTCAAGGGCAGCTACCAGACAGGCAGGGGCAGTATTCCGCCTTACCGGTTCAACGATAAGCCTGGCTGTAGTGTCCAGCCCGAGGTCAGCTAACTGCTCCATTACCATAAAACGGTGTTCTTTCCCCACCATAATTATAGGCCCGCAATCACCTGACACATCTTTTATCCTGCAACAGGTCTCCTGCAGTAAAGTCTTGCCACCAGTCAATTTGAAGAGTTGTTTTGGATAGAGCTCACGTGACAGAGGCCAGAGCCGGGACCCGAATCCACCTGCCAGTATAATTGGTTGAACCTGGGCAGTCTCCTGTGTCTGGAGAATTCCTGTATCATCCATAATTATTATCCCTACTTATATTTTTTGATCCACAGATTATGCAGATTACACGGATTACTCTAATGTAACCGCTCACACCCCCTCCTGTTGAACCGTCCATGTCCCCGGCCAGCGGTAGCATTTTGAAGGGTTTCAGTGCGGATTAATCGGCAGAGTGCCCTGATATTGTGCATCAGGCGATGCTCCTGAAATCCTTCAAAAGGCTGCTGCTGGCCGGGGGGAATGTGAACGGTTACACTCTAATTAGTGTCTGAACGAAGACCCTACCAGCCTCCCCAATAACCTACCAGCCCTACAAAGAGTCCTACAAAAAAATTGATCCCCTTGATCTTGATAAAGTCCAGGCGAGACTCTGCAAGCAGAGGTAGCATGCCATGACCGTCCTGCACCACAGAGCTTGCCAATAGGATACTGAAAGGTATGGCATGTTCGGCAAACAGGGTAGTAAATATCAAATGTGGACCGGACTCCGGTATAATCCCTATCAGGCAGGCAGATACCATAAGGATCAACTGGTTAGCCTGCATCCAGGCTTTAAGATGGAGCTGATCCACCAGAATGTGCATTAGGAATAATGCCCCTAAGGTCCATAAAAATACCCGCGGGACATGGACCTTTGCTATATGTTCCCATAGGTGCTCTTCCAGAAAGTGCTCTGGTACTGTAGCCACAATAAAGAGTGCTATCAATGAGACCAGGAGGAGAGTACCCCTGATCCAGTTCCATACTGGCGGTCCCAGGTTGCCGCTAAGTATCCCGAAAATAAACAGTGCCAGTGTAACGGTCAGTACCCCTCGGGCCATAGAGCAATGCTCCCATTGCCTCTTGATGGATTCCCAACTGAGGAGGCAGTGGCATGCCTCTTCTTCATGGAATTCAAATTTTTGTCGGCATCCGGATTGGTTGATCGCTTTTCCCCCAAGCAATAGATCTGTCAGAAAACCTGCTATTATACCTATAACAAAGAGGATAAAGAAGAGTAGCAGGGCCTTTTGGGGAAACATGGACAGCATGACAAAGGATTCATCGCCACTGGTGGAGATCATGGCAGCCACCAAGGCCCCCATAGTAAATACCCTGTGGGAATAGAGGGCCACTGCCGCAAAGGCCCCAAGGCAGCCAGGAGTTGCCCCCAAAAAACTGGCCAGCAGATACTGCTTTATACGACTGGCATGCAGCTCTCGCTGCCACAGCCCCCTGGTAAGGACGTTTACATACTCAATCACCAGCATCATCATGAAGACGAAGCCGGTAATCATCAGGGCATGAAGAAGACTCTTCTCAAACAAGGATATCATATTTTTCTTTTGAAATTAACTGCGATAATCTGCATTGATACGTACGTAATCACCTGAAAGGTCGCTGGCCAGGACCTGGGCCCTGGCTTTTCCCAGCCCCAGGTCCAGAGTGACAGAGAATTCTTCAGCGGCCATGGCCTCTTTGGCCTGTTCCTCGGCCTCTTTACCTACACCTATGCCCCCTTTTACGATCGTGACGTCATTAAAGGCCAACTCAATCAATCTCTGGTCCATAGGGAAACCTGCCCGGCCTGCTGCCGCAAGTATCCTACCCCAGTTGGGATCTTCGCCGAAAAAGGCAGTCTTCACAAGTGGTGATTTGGCCACAGTTCGAGCTATCTTGTCTGCCTCATCTCTGTTCCTTGCCCCTTCTACCCGAATAGTTACACATTTGGTGACACCTTCACCGCCCCTTACAAGCTGATGGGCAAGGTCCTGGAACAGGTCCTCCAGTACCGCCTTGAATAGCTGACCATGCCTATTTCCATTAATTATGGGATTTCCGGCAAGGCCATTCGCCAGGGCCAAAAGTGTATCATTGGTGCTGGTGTCCCCATCTATTATGATCTGGTTAAAGGAGTCTGATACGGCCTCTTCAACTATGACCTGCCACCAGGCTGGATCTACGACTGCATCCGACAGGATGAAGGAGAGCATGGTGGCCCTGGGTAGTCCCATATTGGGTCCTATCATGCCGGCGCCCTTTGCCATGCCGGCTATGGTTATATCTATACCACATATGTCAAGGTGTCTTATAGCGGTCTTCCGGACCGTGTCCGTTGTAAGGATGGCATCTGCCACACAGTCCAGGGCATTATCAGAAAGGCCGGCTACAAGTGCCGGCATGGCCCTTCTTATCCGATCCATGGGGAGGGGCTCACCAATTACCCCAGTCGAAGAGGACATTATCTCCTCAGGATTTATGCCCATTTCCTTGGCCGCAAGGCCATGGATTTCATGGACATGGGCTATCCCCTCAGGCCCTGTACAGGCATTTGCATTGCCGCTATTTACCACAATGGCCCTGGCATAGGGCCTGCCCTTATGGAGACGCTCGATCCCAACGAGGACCGGGGCAGCCTTTACTTCATTTCTGGTAAAGACCCCTGCCAGGGCGGCAGGGACGGCAGAGGCAATGAGACCCAGGTCAAGGCGTCCTCGATATCTGATGCCGGACTCAACGGCCGATCCCTCAAAACCAGGGACCAAAAAAGTCATTTCCTTCCGCAACATTTTTTATACTTCTTTCCACTGCCACAGGGACACGGATCGTTACGACCTATCTTCTTCCCCTTACGCCTTACGGTCTTTGGCTTGTTATCACCCTCACCGTCAGATTCACCACGGCTGTAATTTATCTTCCTTTGCTGTTGCTTGCGGCGGGCTTCCAGGTCTTCGGCCTCGCTCTCCTGGATAGGCCTTACCCGGAGCAGAAGGCTTATAGTCTTTTCTCGAAAGCGCTGGATCATGGCCATAAACATGTCATAGCCCTCGCGCCTGTACTCCTGGAGGGGATCCTTCTGTCCATAGCCCCTCAGCCCTATGCCTTCTCTTAAATGATCCATATTGAGGAGATGATCCTTCCAGAGGTCATCCAGGGTCTGGAGGATTATCAACCTCTCTACATTGGCCATATCTTCCTTCCCAAATCGGGTCATCTGCGTCTCATAGGCCTGTTTCGCAGATTTGGCTATTATCTCCTCCAGGGTCTCTGGATCAAGCTCTTGCCTCTCCTCCTGAGAGATATCCAGTCGAATACCGAACTCTCCAAGGATACGTTCTTCCAGGGATTTCCAGTCCCACTCTTCCGGGGACTTCTTTTTGTCCGTGTAGATCTCCACCAGGTTTGCCGCTATATCGTCAATAAAGTCCTGGAGATCCTCCCTCAGGCTCTCACCGGCCAATATCTGTTTCCTCTGCCTGTAGATCACTTCCCTCTGCTTGTTCATGACGTCGTCATAATCGAGGAGGTGCTTCCTGATCTCGAAATTCTGGCCCTCAACCTTTCGTTGGGCGTTCTCAATGGCCTTGGACAGCATAGAGTGCTCTATAGGCTCTCCTTTTTTCATCCCAAGTTTATTCATGATACCGGAGATACGATCTGATCCAAAGATACGTAGGAGGTCATCTTCCAATGACAGATAAAACCTGGAAGAACCGAGGTCACCCTGGCGGCCGGCTCGTCCTCTTAGCTGGTTATCTACCCGCCTTGAATCGTGGCGTTCCGTACCAAGGATGTGTAACCCGCCTAATTCGGCTACCCCCTCGCCCAGGACTATATCTGTGCCTCGCCCGGCCATATTGGTGGCAATGGTAACCCGGCCCCTCTCTCCTGCATGGGCTATGATTTCTGCCTCTTTTTCATGATGCTTTGCATTCAGGACCTCATGTTTGATCCCTATAGGCTTCAACATCTTTGAAAGCCGTTCGGAATTATCCACACTGGAGGTGCCTACCAGGACAGGACGGCCCTGGTCATGAAGAGATTTTATCTCTCTGACCACGGCCTCGAATTTTTCAGCCTCTGTCCTAAAGACTACATCAGGATAGTCCTTGCGGATCATGGGCTCATGAGTGGGGATCACCACTACTTGCAGTTTATAGATCTCGTAGAATTCCCCTGCCTCTGTATCGGCGGTGCCAGTCATGCCAGAGAGCTTCTCATACATACGGAAAAAGTTCTGAAAGGTTATGGAGGCCAGTGTCTGGTTCTCACTCTCTATCTTTACCCCTTCCTTGGCCTCAAGTGCCTGGTGCAGCCCGTCACTGTAACGTCTCCCAGGCATAAGGCGGCCCGTGAATTCGTCAACTATAACTACCTGACCGTCTTTGACTATATAGTCCACATCCTTCTTAAACAGGGCATGGGCCTTGAGGGCCTGTTGCACATAATGAAGGAGTTCAGCCTGAATAGGGTCATAGAGGTTTTTCACTTTTAAGAGCTTCTCACACTCTGTCACGCCCTCTTCAGTCAGGCTGGCAGTCCTGGCCTTTTCGTCTACTGTATAATGGACGTCTCTCTTCAGGTGTGGAGCGATTCGATTGACCCTGTAGTAGAGGCCTGTAGACTCTTCAGACGGGCCGGAAATGATCAGGGGGGTCCGGGCCTCATCAATAAGGATGCTGTCTACTTCGTCTACTATGACATAGTAAAATTCCCGCTGGACCATGTCCTCCAGCGAGTATTTCATGTTGTCTCTGAGGTAGTCAAATCCAAACTCATTGTTGGTGCCATAGGTCACATCGGCCCCATATGCTGCCTTGCGCTCTGCATCCTCAAGCCCATGGACTATCAGCCCTACATCCAGACCAAGAAAGCGGTATATCTGCCCCATCCACTCTGAGTCACGGGTAGCCAGATAGTCGTTGACAGTGACTACATGGACCCCGCGCCCAGTAAGGGCATTCAGGTAAACAGGCATCGTGGCCACCAGGGTCTTTCCTTCGCCGGTCTTCATCTCGGCAATCTTGCCCTGGTGGAGTACGATTCCACCTACAAGCTGGACATCATAGGGCCTGAGTCCCAACACCCTCCGGGCTGCCTCTCTTGTCACTGCGAAGGTCTCTGGAAGTAATTTGTCCAGGGACTCTCCCCTTTCAAACCGTTCTCTGAATTCAGGGGTCTTTGCCTTGAGCTCTGCGTCAGACAGGGCCTTTATTCCTGGCTCAAGGGAGTTTATGCGCTCTACAATAGGCCTCAGTTTTTTGACTTCCCTCTCATGCTTGGTACCAAATACCTTTGAAACTAAACTACCAATCATATAATTAGAGCTCCATAAGCAGTGCTATTTCATCACAATCTGGAAACTTTGGACACTTTATACAATCTGCCCAGACTTTCTGTGGAAGAATTGCCTTATCCACGAGTCTGAATCCTAATTTTTCAAAAAAATCCGGCTGATACGTGAGGGTAAAGACCCGATGGACACCAAGGCTACGGGCCTCTGAAAGGCAGTGCTCTACCAGTTGCCTCCCTATGCCATGCATCTGATGGTATTCCTGTACTGCCAGAGACCTTACCTCAGCCAGGTCTTCCCAACATATACTTAGGGCCACGGTAGCCACTATATCTCCATCAGTGTCCTCAAACAGCGTATAGTCCCGCAGATGGTCATATATCTCACTGAGAGAACGTGGCAACAGTAGACCCTTATCTGCAAAATGCATCAGTAGGGCATGGATGGACTTTACATCCGATATATTGGCCTTGCGCATCATTGATATTTTACTCATCTAATGGTACCACATAAGACATCAGGCCATTTTTTTTGGCCATTTTTTTTGAAGAGGTGATGGCCTGCTGAAGGGAATGGAACCGCCCAAGATAGACCCGGTACCAGATCCCCTTATTGGGTCCCAAATCGACCTTCCTTATCTCCATACGATAGCCCTTATCTCTCCATCTCCTGTATTCTCTATCTGCCCGCTCTCTTCCCCTGTAGGAGGCTATTTGTAGTACAAAATATCTGCCCTTTTTCTGCGCCTTGCCCTCCTGATTAGGTCCCTTATTGTCTGCAGCATGGTCTTTTTCTGTGACCGCCTTGTCTCTTGATCCCATCTGCACGCCTTCCCCAGACCCAGGGGAAGTGGATGGTGTAAGTCTCTCCTCCTTGATATTCTTGGTGGAGGGCTCAGATATCTTTGGTACCTCCATATTCCCCGCAGGGGAAGGGGTTAGGTCCCCAGACTTGGGGACCGCATCTGTAATAGGTGGAATTTGATGCAGCTCATGCTGATCACGCCCAACTAGTTTCTGACCAACCCAAAATCCCAAGACAAATACCCACAAAAGGACACAGATACTGGCAAAGGCCAGGCCAGCAAGTCCACCCCACCCCATCTGGAACTGTATCTTTTGGTTTTTTCCGCTGGTTCGGCTCATCTCTAACTCCTATATTGACCATGTAACTTCTCAATAAGTTGGGGCATTATTTTTGGTAACCGATCATATTCCCCCCGGCCAGCGGTAGCTTTTTTCAGGGTTTCAGGAGCATCGCTTGATGCACAAGATCAAGGCACTCTGCCCATTAATCCGCACTGAAACCCTGAAAAAAGCTACCGCTGGCCGGAGACGCGAACGGTTACGCCAGAACTTATTGAGAAGTTACTTGACCATTTTCAGAATATGCGATCTAAATAAAAAATTACAACCTTTCAGGGGCAGATACTCCCAACAACCCCAGGCCTTTGCGAAGTACCCTCCTTGTCACCTCTGCCAAGAGGAGCCGGGCCTGGGTCAAGTCCGGATCGCTACTGACGAAGCGATGCCGATTATAATAGGCATGCAACTGACCTGCCAATTCAGTGAGATAATAGCTGATACGGTACGGCTCAAGGGCAAGGGCACTGTCAGCCACCAGACGGGGAAATAGATCCAACTGTTTCAAGAGATTGATCTCCTCCGGGGTGCTGAGGAGCGAGACATCTATATGGCTGGGCTCTGCGGGGGAGATACCCTCATCTTTTGCCTTTCTGAAGACACTTGAAATCCTGGCATGGGCATACTGTACATAGTAGACAGGATTCTCCTGACTCTGGCTCTTGGCCAGCTCCAGGTCAAAGTCCAGATGACTGTCGCACCTTCGGGTCAGGAACATAAACCTGGCGGCATCCCTGCCTACATCATCTAATACCTCGCGCAGGGTCACAAACTCTCCTGCCCTGGTTGACATAGCCGCAGGCCTCCCGCCTTCCATAAGGTTGACCAACTGCACAAGGAGGACCCGAAGTCTATCTTCCGGATAGCCCTGGGCCTTGATTGCAGCCTTTACCCTCGGCACATATCCGTGGTGATCAGCACCCCAGATGTCTACCAGGAGGTCATATCCCCTCTCCAGCTTGTGCCTGTGATAGGCTATATCTGAGGCAAAGTAAGTGAAAATTCCGTTTGAACGTCTGACTACCCTGTCTTTTTCATCTCCTAGGTCGCTGGTCCTGAACCACAATGCCCCGTTTTCTTCATATATATATCCTTTATCCTGCAGCTCCGATATAGTCCTGTCTAACAACCCACTCTCATGGAGGATCTTTTCGCTGAACCAGTTATCAAAATGGACCCCGAATTCCCGAAGATCTTTATGGATACCATAAGATATAGACTTGACAGCCGTATCAATAAAAAAATTCAGGCAGGACTCCAGAGGGACATCCAGGTATCTATCCCCCTCCTTTGAGGCAATATCCAAGGCGATGTCCCGGATATAGTCTCCCTGATAATAGTTCTCTGGAAATGCGACTTCACGGCCAAAATGCTCCAGATAACGTAGATAGACAGATGAACCAAGGGTCTTCATCTGATTCCCTACATCATTAATATAGTACTCCTTTTCAATATCAAAACCCGCGGCCTTTAATACCCTTGCAAGGGAATCTCCCACGGCTGCACCTCTACCATGGCCTACATGTAAGGGCCCTGTCGGATTGGCGCTCACAAATTCTACCTGTACCCGACGGCCACTGCCTACATCGGAGTTGCCATAGGAATCTCCTGCTTCCCACATGGTGTACAAATTTTTCTGCCACCAGATAGAGGCTATAGATAGATTGAGGAATCCAGGTCCTGCCACCTCAACTTTATCGAATAATGGATTGGCCCCTAACCTTTGAGCCAGATAATTCGCCAGGTCTCTGGGAGATCTCCTGGCCCTGGAAGCAAGTACCAGGCCTAGATTGCTGGCGAAATCGCCAAAGGCCTCCTGCTTTGGGAATACAACTTGATGTGATGCCGGTATAGGTATGTCAGGGAATACCCCATCAGCAACGGCCTCTCTAAAGGCCTCCTCTATGGCCCTCTGTACTCTGATACGCATTTTTTGTCCTCTAGTTCT
>JALTHV010000133.1 GCA_027004315.1 Deltaproteobacteria bacterium | reverse complement strand
CTGCTTACCGGCCCTGAAGGGAGTCAGTGGGTCTCTGGAGAGCGGCTGCATTTTGGTTACCGTGCCTTTGAGTTGCCAAAAAGGACCGTTATCTCTGGTGCACTGATCAGGCTAGAGAGGCGTGATCCTGATGAGATCAGGGCCTGCGCAAGGAAAGTGATGCACAGGCGGAGGGTCACCCAGCCAATGAGGACACCAAGCGCTGGATGTGTATTCAGAAACCCCCCGGGGGATTCGGCAGGAAGGCTCATAGACCTGTGTGGACTCAAGGGCCTTCGGATTGGAGATGCCGAGGTATCCAAAAGACATGCAAATTTTATTATAAATCACGGCAGGGCCAAGGCATTGCAGGTAATGGACCTGTTGGAGATTATCAAGAGAAGGGTAAAAAGGGAGACCGGGGTAGAACTTGTCCCAGAGGTATCAGTTTGGGGTCCAGTGGCATGAAGATAAGGAGTCCATCTACATATAAGAGGTCTTCAGGCTATAGATCTATCTCACGGGGAAGGCCATCCAGGCCAAGATTTTCTGTGCAATGGCGTGTCGGGCTTGAGATATTGGCCGGTATGGCCTTTGTGGGCCTTGTTTTGGCCAGCCTCTTTGTGTGCTGGCGCTGGGCGTGTCAAAGTGACCTGTTCAAGGTCTGTAAGGTCCAGATAAGGGGGTGTAAGCACCTTAGTCAGGAGAAAATCTTAAAATTGAGTAAGGTTACTGCCCAGGACAATCTCCTGTCTCTCAACCTCAGATCAATAGCAAAGGCCATAGAGACAAATGCCTGGGTCCGGACCGTTGAAGTCAGGAGGAGACTCCCGGGTCAGCTAATAATCATAATCAAGGAGCGTACCCCTGTTGCCCTATTGAAGTCTGACAAGACATACCTGGTGGGTGACAGGGGGAAGATTATCGAGGAACTCCCCAAGGGAAGGCACTTCTCTTTCCCTATAATTACAGGGCTCAGGCCTGAAGATGTCAAGGACTTGAAGCAGGGCAGAGATCAATCGATCCGGGAGGCACTGAAATTGATATCCATGGCCAGTACAGGTACAAGGACCCTCGGTGTGAACAATATAAGCCGGATAGATATGTCCAGAGACGGCACCATGGTGCTCTATACCGCTGATAGGGGCGTCCCTTTTTGTTTTGACAACGGGGACGTGGGACTTTCTGTCCAGTTCCATAGGGCGGAAAAAATTCTCTATCAGCTTTATCGTTCAGGTATGTATAAAAAGGTAAACAGAGTAGATTTGAATTATGTCCCTGGCTGCGCCTGGGCCAGTCTGGGTCGTTGAGGAGTAGAAATGGTCGAGAGACCTCCTGATATAATTGTTGGTCTGGATATTGGCACCACCAAGATATGTGCCGTAGTAGGTGAAGTCAATGAGGATGGGGTCGAGATTATAGGTGTGGGGACCCATCCTTCTGTAGGTCTTCGAAGGGGAGTAGTGGTCAACATAGACAGCACGGTCAATTCCATACAGAAGGCAGTGGAAGAGGCCGAACTCATGGCCGGGCATGAAATAAGCTCTGTATTTATTGGTATTGCTGGTAGCCATATCAAGGGCTTTAACAGCCAGGGAGTGATAGCCATTAAAGGCGAGGAGGTAAGCCAGGAAGATGTTGACAGGGTCATAGATGCAGCGAGGGCAGTGGCTATCCCCCTTGATCGGGAAGTCATACATATCCTGCCGCAGGAATATAAAGTGGACAGACAGGCAGGGCTCCTGGATCCTGTAGGGATAAGCGGAGTGAGGCTGGAGGCCAAGGTGCATATAGTGACAGGGGCAGTTACAGCCGCTCAGAACCTCATTAAATGTGCAAATCGAAGCGGACTCGATGTGGTAGATATAGTTTTTCAGCCTTTGGCTTCGGCTGAAGCAGTCCTGACTCAGGAAGAAAAGGACTTGGGAGTGGCCCTGATAGACTTTGGGGGCGGCACCACTGATCTCGCCCTGTTTACAGAGAGTGCGATCAAACACACGGCTGTGCTGGGGCTTGGTGGCAACAACCTCACAAACGACATAGCAATCGGGCTCAGGACCCCCATGCATGAGGCAGAAAAGATAAAGATACGTCATGGTAGCTGTCTTGGTTCCCTGGTCAGTAAAGATCAAATGATAGAAGTCCCCAGTGTAGGGGGACGCAGCCCACGGCTCCTCTCCAGGCAGATACTGTCCGAGATCATTGAGCCCAGGGTAGAGGAGATCTTTAGCCTGATAGACCAGGAGATCGAACGTATAGAGATCAAAGAACTCCTGGCCTCAGGGATAGTGATAACCGGGGGCTCTGCCCTTCTGCCCGGGATTGCCGAGATTGCAGACCAGGTATTTCAACTGCCTGCCAGGATTGGCTACCCTCAGCGGATCTCCGGCCTGGTGGATGTAGTCAATGGACCCATGTTTGCCACTGCTGTAGGCCTTGTGCTCTACGGCATGGAACATCAGCCGCTAAAAAAATTTCGCATTAGAGATGGGAATATCTTTAGCAGGGTAATCAGTAGTATGAAGTCATGGTTCAAGATTTAAAGAGATACTTATAAAAGGAAGGGGGAGGATAGATATATGTCGTTCGAGCTTTTAGATCCGGAACTCTCTGCAAAAATAAAGGTAATAGGCGTCGGTGGCGGAGGCGGAAATGCCATCAACAACATGATAAACTCAGAGCTCAGAGGAGTGGAATTCATAGCTGCGAATACGGATTCTCAGGCCCTTGAGATGTCTAAGGCCGGTGCAAAGATTCAGTTAGGCAGGGAGATTACTGGGGGACGGGGGGCAGGAGCGAAACCTGATATCGGCAGGGAGGCCGCAGAAGAGAGCGTAGACGACATCCGGGCAATGCTGGAGGGAAGCGATATGGTCTTCATCACTGGTGGCATGGGCGGAGGAACCGGCACTGGTGGGGCCCCTATTATCGCAGAGATCAGTAAGGAAATGGGTGCGCTCACAGTGGCAGTAGTAACAAAGCCATTTGTCTTCGAGGGAAAGAGGAGGATGCGTGTGGCAGAAGAGGGGATAAGGCGGCTGAAAGACGTGGCAGATACGGTCATAACTATACCAAATGAACGTCTCAAAGGCCTTGCTCAGCCCGGCACCCCGATATTGGAGATGTTCAAAAAGGCAGATGATGTCCTCTACTATGCAGTAAGGGGTATCTCAGACCTCATAGTAGTACAGGGCTATGTAAACGTAGATTTTGCCGATGTACGCACTGTCATGGATGAAATGGGAATGGCCCTCATGGGGACAGGTGTCTCCAAAGGAAAACGCAGGGCCCTGGAGGCGGTACAGATGGCCATATCCAACCCTCTGCTCGAAGACGTCTCCATAAGTGGCGCCAGGGGTATCCTGATGAATATAACTGCAAGTCCATCTACCTTGACTATGGAGGAGGTAGACCAGTCCTCTTCACTGGTTTACGAAGAGGCACATGATGACGCCAATATCGTATGGGGCACTGTATTTGATGAGAGCATAGGAGAAGAGATCAGGATAACAGTCATAGCTACCGGAATAGGCGAGGATAATGCCAGCGTCCCTGAGAGATCCATAATTAATCCCATAGATGCTGCGAAAAAAAGGGGCGAGGCAAAAAAGACAGAGACTATTAATATATCGGATCGATGGAATCGAGATGCAGTCTCCAGCCATGGTAAAAGGGCAGCAAGAAAGAAGTTATCAGACTTTAAGGGGCTCAGCGAACTGGACGAAGACCGCTTTGAGACCCCTGCCTTTATAAGGAGGAAGGCAGACTAACCCAGATTATGCAGCAACCAATTTCACCAAATCTGCTTCGTTGTCAGGCACTTGAATGACAAGAG
>JALTHV010000132.1 GCA_027004315.1 Deltaproteobacteria bacterium | reverse complement strand
GGTCTATATTTTCCCCAAGAACGATGGAAAGAGATGGAGCACTCCATATCTAAGGCTGGCAGAGAACTGGGGTTTGAAGAGACAGAAAAATTCATCCACCAATTCCTTTCCCTGGGTCTTGGAAAAGAGGCATTGAAGACGCTGATCCATCATCTCACTATTGGCGAGACCTATTTCTTTCGTGATAAAGGGGTATTCGATGCCCTGCAACACCAGGTCCTTCCTTCCCTGATAGAACTTCATAGGGCGCGGAGAAAATCACTTCGTTTTTGTAGCCTTGCATGCTGTACTGGAGAGGAGCCATATTCTCTGGCCATAGTTATTGATCAGGTCCTGTCTGATCGAGGAGACTGGCATATCACAATCCTTGGCGGAGATATCAACGACCGATTCCTGAAGAGGGCCAAAGAAGGTATCTACACAAAATGGTCTCTCCGCCAGACCCCGGGATGGATAGTAAGGCGATATTTTACTCAGGAAGGAGATAACTCCTTTATCCTTTGTCCCCATATCAGGCAGATGGTAGATTTTCAGCACCTTAACCTGGCATCCGATAAAGATCTCATATCTTTCTTTAAGCAAGGGCAGATGGATGTGATTTTTTGTCGAAACGTATTCATGTATCTTGCACCGGATGTGAGAAAAAAGATAGTCCGTCGCATTATTTGGGCGCTGAGTCTGAATGGATGGCTGATCCTGAGTCCGGGCGAGGCACCTATCCTGGATCACGCTGGCCTGACATCATTTTCATTTCAGAATGCCATCTTCTACAAAAAAGATGCTTCTCCTCCTAGAAATCGCACCTGTTGTAGTGCTGTTTCACACAATCATCACACGGCAAAGACAGAGAACACCCTCTACGGCAAAGTGGGTTTGAATCCCAGTAAGGACTTGGATTCTGGGGGAAAAGAGGCCTTGTGTACCGTATTTAATGAGGCCCGTTCTCTTTATCAGGCAGGAAGGCTGAATGAGGCAGAGGCAAGGCTGAAGGAGCTCCTGGCCCTGTCTCCTGATGTACCTGAAACCTTCAATCTCCAGGCCGAGGCAAAGGCTCTTCTGGCAAGGATATATGCAGATTGCTCAAGGCTGGACGAGGCTGCAAAATGGGCCATGGATGCAGTTGTGACTAATAAGACAGACCCGGTTCATCACTATCTTATGGGAGTCATTTTTGAAGAGCAGGGGCGTCTTGAGGAGGCAACAAAATTTCTCAGACAGGCCATTTACCTGGATCCTGACTTTGTGCTTGCACATTTTGCCTTGGGGAACCTGGCCACAATTCAAGGGAGGCAATCTGAGGCAGAGAGATACTTCCGGAATGTAAGTGACATACTATCATCCCTGCCTTCGGATTCCATACTGCCCCACAGTGAGGGGATGGTAGTGGGAACACTCAGGACTGCGGTCAAGTCTATGATGAAAGGAGAAAACTAGACTTATGGCCTATGATCTTCGCGAGGTCCCCAATTTTGACGATGCCAAATGCCAGGAAGATGCATCGAGGGTGCAATGGGAGCAAATTTATTCCCGTCTTGAGAGAGCCCGGTCTGGACTTAATGATAAATTTAAGCTGGGATCTGAAGAGCAGGCCCGGCTGCTTGAGGTACGTGCCAGAGAACTGGCCATTGAAACAGAGAAAAAAGGCAAAGACTCTCTTGGCATTGAAGTTGTCGAGTTCAGTCTCGCCCATGAACGATATGCATTTGAGCTTGAATATATTCGAGGTGTCTGTTCTCTAAAAAATCTGGTTCCCTTGCCCTGGATTCCAGAATATGTGCTTGGGATCATAAATCTAAAGGGACGGATAGTCTCTGTGCTGGATCTCAAAAAGTTTTTTGAACTGCCAGGCAGTGATCTGACAGACCTTAACCGGGTAATCGTTCTCCAGTCGTTGGATATGGAATTCGGTATCCTGGCCGATGCGATCCTGGGGGTGAAATCGGTCGAGAAAGATACCATTCAGGCCTCAGTGCCCAGGCTTACTGACAAGAGAGCGCAATACCTGAAAGGAATAACCCCTGACAGGGTCGTAATCCTGGACGGTCAAAAACTCCTGTCGGACAGAGATATCGTTGTCCGGACAGAGGTCTATTAGATACTGGATCTGGGTTTAATCCACAGATTTCGCAGATTACACGGATTAGTCTAATCATTATGTAAGGGTAATATGAAATCTATTATTGCCCTGATGAGGGAGGTAAAGATGTCTTTCTGGATACGAAAAAGTCTCATGCCGCGGCTGGTAATCTTCTTTTTTCTTACTGCAGTGATCCCGATAGCACTCGTGTCATACATAGTCTTTCATCTCTCCGAGGAAGCCCTGCATGCATCCTATTCTGAGGCACTAACTACTGCCAGAGAAGTCAAAAAAGAACAGCTTATCCAATACCTTAAGGATCGTCTCATTGAGGTGGATATCCTTTCTCACTCAATGGATGTGCAGGTGGCATTGAATAAACTGGAGAAATTCAAGGGGCAGAGAGGCAGGACACCAGGAGAGGCCTTTGATAAGATTTCGCGCAAGTACGTCGCTGCCTGCAGGTCTATAGACCCCTATTTCAGGAGATATTTCAAGTCATACGGATATTACAATATTTTCCTCATCTCTTGGGATCAGGGACGCATTCTCTACGCAGTAGTCCGTGGACAGGATTTCAGTACAAGCCTGAAGAGTGGCCCTTACAGGGATTCAGGGCTTGCCAGGCTGTGGGCGGATGTTGTGAGGAACAGAAGGCCATCCATGGTAGATTTCAGTATCTACGTCCCCAGTGGAGGCCCCTCATTTTTCATGGGAGCGCCGGTACTGGACAAAAAAGGCAATGCCTTGGGAGTGGTGGCATTCCAGCTAGGCGTGAAGCATATCGACTCAATCGTGCACGGGAAAGCAGGCATGGGTACAGCAGGGGAGGTCTTTCTGGTGGGACAAGATCGACTGATGCGGTCCAATTTAAGACTCAAGGGGGAGGCCAGTACCCTCTTGAAGGAAAAAGTGGATAACCCGGCCGTCCGTGAGGCCCTGGAAGGTAAGGAAGGGATAAGACTCATCCGGGATTCAGGCGGCAAGGAGATCCTTTGTTCCTATTCTCCCTTGGGCTTGAATCGAGAACTCGGAACGGATTTTGATTGGGCAATTGTCGCAGAGAGGAATAAAGCCAATATCTTTGCCTCCATAAAGATACTTAAGCAAGAGTCAGAAGGGATCGCCCTTATCTTTGCAATCCTGGCCTGTCTCCTGGGTTATTTTTCTGCCCGTTCGATCGTCAATCCACTCAAAATGTTGTCAGAGAAGTTGAGGCAGATAGCTGAAGGTGACCTGACAGTCAATATCCCGGTGACCAGACGTAAGGATGAGATAGGTGTAGTCCTGCTCTCCTTCCGGACCATGCTTAAGACCCTTCGTGATCAGACACGTGAAATCGTGAAAGGAACAGATAATCTTGCCTCATCCATCAACCAGATCTCTACAACTTCTGCCCAACTTGCCTCCATCTCTGCAGAGACATCTGCTTCCATCAATGAGGTCAGTACTACTACAGAAGAGGTGCGGCAGACGACTTATGCGTCCAATAAAATGGCTCAACAGGTTACAGAGATTGCTGAGAAGACTAAAGAGATATCAGAGGATGGGAAAAAAGTCACGGAAGACTCTATAAAATCCATGCATCACATCAAAGATGAAGTTGCCTATTTAACTGATACTGTTGTAAAGCTCAGTGAGCAGACCCAGAGCATTGGAGAGATCATCCATGCAGTAAATGATATAGTAGACCAGACTAACCTCCTCTCTGTAAATGCCTCTATCGAGGCAGCAAAAGCCGGGGAGCACGGCAAAGGGTTCGCGGTAGTTGCTCAAGAAGTAAAATCCCTGGCGGAGCAATCCAAAGAGGCCACTGGCCAGGTGAGAGACATTCTCAAGGACATTCAAAAGGCCGCCAGCTCTGCGGTGATGGCGGCAGAACGTGGCAGTAAGGCCGTAGAGATAGGGATGCAGATGTCTTCAAGGGCAGGTAATACTATTAATATCCTTACTGAGAGTGTGGCAGAGTCGGCTGAACATGCTATGCAGATAAGTGCATCGAGCAGGGAGCAACTCGTAGGGATTGATCAACTTGCCCAGGCAATGAGGGATATAAAGGAGGCTGGCAGCCAGAACGTGGATAGCTCAAGACAACTTGAAGAGGCTACTAAGGCCCTCCAGGAGCTTTCGAACAGACTTAAGGAGCTATCCGACCGCTTCAAGGCCTGATGTAAGATCATGAACGAAGAAGAGCTCCTAAAAAGACTGCATGAGGCCTTTGAGACCGAGGCCCGAGAACGGGTAAAGGCTATCTCTTCGGGGATTGTGAATCTGGAGAAGCTTAGCAATGCTGAGGAGCAGCAGCCCATAATAGAGGATATCTACCGGGAATTTCACAGTCTCAAGGGTGCTGCAAGGGCCGTAAACCTGGATTCAATTGAGATCCTGTGTCAGTCTGTTGAGAGTGTCCTGGCAAAAATAAAGTCAGGGGATATCTCTCCTGACCTCCCATTTTTTGATATGGTTTACTCGGTCCTGGACCGTCTCGAGATGCTCCTGAGCGAGGGTGATGCTTCTGGAACTGGGATAGAGGATCTGCTTAAACAGATTGAAAAAGTAAAAAATGGGGAACAGGTTCAGGCATCACCTTCTCCAAAGGCAGAGAAGCCGATAAAAGAAAAAGGCCCTGTTTCCAATGAGAACGCGCTACTGCACGGGCAAACGCCGTCACCCGACAAGACATCTCCTCCTGGCCTTCACAGACCCTTCTCATTTGACTCTGTGAGGATATCTACTCAAAAACTGGATACGGTCCTCCTAAAGGCCGAGGAATTTGTCTCTGTGAAGTTGATTTCCATGCAGCATTTGAAGGCCATTCGATGTCTCTTACAGGACCTTCAGGCATGGGAGAAGCAGTGGACACAGGTGGAGGAATCTACACCTAGATGTCTTCGCAAACAGGGCAGTGATGACAGATCACTTCCAGACCTCCTGGCCTTTGTGAATTGGAATCAGGAAAAGCTCAAGGCCGTCAAGGAACATGTGAGGTCCATAGTCAGATCAATACAGGAGGACTATCATTCCTGCTCATTGTTGGTGGATGACTTTCTGGATGATATAAAAGAGATCTCCATGCAGCCCTGTGCCACTCTTCTTAATATATTCCCAAGGATGATCAGGGGCCTTTCCAGGGATCTGGGAAAGGAGATTGATTTCATAGTAGAGGGGGATGAGCTTGAGATCGACAGGCGAATCCTTGAAGATATGAAGGATCCCCTCATTCATCTCTTGAGAAATGCGGTGGACCATGGGATAGAGACGCCGGAAGAACGTAGAAAGGCCGGCAAGTCCACCAATGGGACCATTAAGCTCATCGTATCCCGCTCTGAGAACCAGAAGGTCGAAGTCCTTGTCCAGGATGACGGCAAGGGAATCGATGCCACTACTGTCAAAGAGAATGCGCTCAAAAATGGCCTTATCTTGGAAAAAGACGCCGAGGAGCTGGATGCCCAGCAGGTCCTTTCCCTGATCTTTAGGACTGGTCTCTCCACCAGTCCGATTGTGACCAAACTCTCCGGAAGGGGACTGGGAATGGATATTGTGCAAAAGAAGATAGAAGAATTGGGGGGCATAATATCAGTGGATAGCATCCCCGGTAAGGGTACTACTTTCAGGATCAGCTTGCCTGTGAGCATGTCGACTTTTCGGGGGATCCTTGTACGGATTTCTGGCAGGTCATTTGTCCTGCCCAGTTCACACGTAGAGTATGTTATGACCGTGAACGATGGAGATATCAAGACCGTGGGGAACAGACCGAGCATCTCTGTCCACGGTCGGGTCATTGCAGTTATTGACCTTGCACGGACCCTGAGCCTTCCTGCTGAAGACAAAAAGAGTAGTGACAGAAATAGGGTAATGGTTGTCCTTGGCCACGGCAATGGGCACATAGCTATCGAGGTCGAAGAGGTACTCAAGGAGCAGGAAGTGCTCGTCAAGGGCCTTGGTAAGCAGCTTGTGAGGGTCCCGTATCTCTCAGGTGCCACAATCCTGGGAACTGGGGAACTGGTGCCAGTCCTGAACGTAGCTGACCTATTCAAGTCTTCGTCAAGGGAAACTGTCGTATCTCCAGCAAGGGCTGACGAGATACAGAAGACTACCAGGAAATCCATTCTCGTTGCAGAAGACTCTATCACGTCAAGGATGCTTCTAAAAAATATCCTGGAGACCGCAGGATATGTCGTCAAGACTGCCGTTGACGGACGCGAGGCCTATATGGCCCTGAAGACAGAATCATTTGACCTCGTGGTCTCAGACATAGAAATGCCCAGGATGGACGGGTTTGAACTTACTTCCAAGATCCGCTCTGATGAAGGACTCAAGGAAATACCTGTAGTCCTGGTAACTGGTCTGGATTCTAAGGAAGACAAGGAACATGGCATTGATGTGGGCGCAAATGCATATATTGTTAAGAGCCGTTTTGACCAGGACAGTCTCCTTAGTGTAATTAGACGTTTTATATAAGGGCCGGTAGAGTTATATTGGTCAATTGTCTGTGACTAATGGACTGTAATGGGAAGGGGTTCATGAAGAGAGTACTTATAGTAGATGATTCTCCGACCAGCCTTGAATACTTAAGGTATCTGATTGACCAGGACGAGGTGCTGGAAGTTGCAGGTATTGCACACAACGGCGTAGAGGCCATTGAACAGGTTTTCAAGCTCCATCCCGATGTGGTCCTGATGGATATCCAGATGCCCAGGATGAACGGGTATGATGCCACACGGCGAATCATGGCAGAAAACCCTGTCCCTATTGTCATGGTAACCACCAGCCTGGATCCGGACCAGGTCAATAAAAGTTTTAGGTCCATGGAGGCAGGGGCCCTGTCTGTGCTTAAAAAGCCCGAGGGACCTGGGCATCCGGAGTCGGAACAGATGACAAAAAAACTCATCATGACTGCCAGGGCTATGTCTGAGGTCAAGGTGGTGCGGAGACGCTCAGCTAGTTTACGTGTAGGGTCCTGTTCCCACAGAGACATTCCCTTTAAGAAGATCATGATTGCCAGGAAACTTGAAGTGGTAGCCATGGGTGCATCAACAGGAGGTCCTCAGGTATTTAAGACCATCCTATCTCGAGTCCGAAGGGACTTTCATCTTCCAATCCTTATCGTGCAGCACATTACGGATGGATTTTTAGAGGGCCTTGTAAAGTGGCTGAGAAATGATGTTGCATTGCCTATTCAGATCCCGGCGCATCAAGACCCTATCATTGGCGGACATATCTACTTTGCCCCGGACAGGCACCATATGGGGGTAGACAGGGAAGGCAGGATCGTGCTCAAAGATACCGATCCGGAATACAGAGTCAGGCCGGCAGTCTCTTTTCTCTTTAGGAGCATAGCGGAGTCTTTTGGAGACAAGGCGGTTGGGATATTGTTGAGCGGCATGGGGAAAGACGGAGCGCTGGAACTCAAGACAATGAAGGAGCGGGGTGCCTTAACTATTGCTCAGGATAAGGAAAGTTCAGTGGTACAGGGCATGTCGGGAGAAGCCATCAGAATAGGGGCGGCTACCTATGTGATGTCTCCCTCAAAAATCGCTGAATTTCTGAACAGGCTTGTCCCAAAGGCACAAACAAAAACGATATCCCGCGATGGCTAACTCCAGATTGAAGAATTATGGTAACTTCTCAATAAGTGGAGGCTTCATTTTGGTAACCGATCATATTCCCCCAGGCCAGCGGTAGCTTTTTTCAGGATTTCAGGAGCATCGCTTGATGCACAAGATCAGGGTACTCTGCCCATTAATCCGCACTGAAACCCTGAAAAAAGCTACCGCTGGCCGGAGACGCGAACGGTTACGCCCCAACTTATTGAGAAGTTACGAATTATGATAACTAAGGCCTGTATTTAGTGAAAGAGGACGATTTAACAAATATATTGATAGTTGAGGACAGCCGCACCCAGGCCATGAGGCTCAAATTTATCCTGGAAGGACATGGGTACAAGGTGACCACTGCCGAAAACGGGGTGCAGGCCCTGAAGTTGCTCGATGGCGGTGGGATCCAGACGGTAATCACAGACTGGATTATGCCTGAAATGGATGGAGTCCAGTTCTGTAAGGCCGTGAGGAAGAAGAAAATTCCCGGTTATATCTTTATTATCCTTGTTACGGCAAAAGATTCACTTGATGATCTCATAACCGGGCTAGATGCAGGGGCAGATGACTACCTTATAAAGCCTATCCGTCCTGGAGAACTCCTGGCCAAGCTCAAGACTGCAAAACGTGTCATCACGCTTGAACGCTCTCTCAGGAAACGGACTGAGGAGGTAGCGCTTCTGTCGATTACTGATCCCCTGACCCATGTCTACAATCGCAGGTACCTCAACGACCACCTGCCAAGGGAAATAAATCGATCTCTCCGCTATGGTCATTATCTATCTGTAACTATGTGCGATATTGACCACTTCAAGCGAGTGAATGATACCTATGGGCACCAGGCAGGAGACCGGGTCCTCGAATCTTTTGCAAGGTGTCTTAAGGAGACGGTCCGTGATGGATTAGACTGGATTTCTCGATATGGTGGGGAGGAATTTGTTGTGGTAATGCCAGAGACAGACCTGGATGGGGCAACTCTTGCCGCGGAAAGATATCGCCTTATGATTTCTGCAAGACAGATATCTACTAATGCCGGCATTGTTCACATAACGGCCAGTTTTGGCGTTACTACCCTGGATCCCTCTGCCGGCATGTCTCATATGAGTGCTGAACGTATGCTGGAGGTCGCGGATCAATGTATGTATCAGGCAAAAGAGGGAGGCAGAAATCGCTGTGTGGTAAGGCCTCTTGAGAAAGAGACTTAGGGGTGTAGTCTAAGGCCGTGATAAAAAATCTCTTATATGGAAGGTTTCATTATGTCTGATACCACTGAAAAGGATCTGCCTAAAGCTCATATCACCGGGGCCCATAGATTGCGGCCAAAAAAGAAATTCCGCTGCCAGATCTGTGGCAGGGAATTGCCTTTTTGCTGGAATTGTCCATGTGGCTTTCAGATCTGTGACGACTGTCTCAAAGAGAATATGTGGGGCATGAGCAATGGCGTGATATGGATCTGCCCTGACTGTGGACGTATACGGAGCTTTTAGACGTCTCCGGCCAGGGTAGCATTTCGAAGGGTTTCAGTGCGGATTAATGGGCAGAGTGCCCTGATCTTGTGCATCAGACGATGCTCCTGAAACCCTTCAAAAGGCTACCCTGGCCGGAGAGAGGTGAAGAGTCACATCGGTTTTATCGTTTGTAATTTAACTGGTGCCCACTCTAATGGCCAATTCTTCTGTCTCTTTTACCATCTCATCTATAACATCTAGACCCTGGTGCCAAAAGCCGGGATCATGTAGGTCTATATCAAAAGGTCTAAGTAGTACATATGCTGTGTCACTGCCTCCGGCGGCCAAGAGATCCAGATACAGTGGGACAAAATCGGCCCCGTTCCTTTCGTACATGGCATAGAGAGATAAGACCAGGAGTTCGCCAAAGGCGTAGGCATATACATAGCCCGGTGCATGGACAAAGTGACTTATATAGGACCACCATACACCATAGTTGTCGGTCAGCGTCACACTGTTACCGAACATCTCTCTCTGGGTCTTGAGCCAGAGGCCGGAGAATTCATCTGGCGACAACTCCCCTTCTGTGCGCCGCCTGGTATGAATCTCATTCTCGAATCTATTCATGGCTACCTGGCGGAATACGGTTGCAAAGATGGACTCTACCTTGCTGGCAATAAGTCCCAATCTCTCTTCAGGCCTCTTCAGCTCCTTTATTAAGTCCTTAAATACCAACATCTCACCAAAGACCGAGGCGGTCTCGGCCAGGGTCAATGGGGTACTACTGTTGAAATAACCCTGCCTGCCTGCCAGGACCTGATGGATACCATGACCAAGTTCATGGGCCAATGTCTCAACATCCCTGAGGTTTCCGGCATAATTCAGCAGCACATAGGGATGGACCTGGGGGACGACCGGGTGTGCAAAGGCACCTCCGGTCTTACCGGGCAGTGCAGGGGCGTGTATCCATTGCTGGTCGAAGAAGCACCTGGCAATGGAGGCCATTTTGGGAGAAAATTTTCCATATGCATTGAGTACCACGTCTCTGGCATCTTTCCAGTAGACGACCCGTTGCGGAAGATAGGGCAAGGGGGCATACCTGTCATAGTCAAAGAGTTCTTTCATGCCCAGCAGGCGCTGTTTCAGTCTATAGTAACGCTGGACTATGTCGTATCTGTCGGTTACGGCACTAATCAGGGAATCTACTGTGGCGGCATCAAGTTCATTTGCAAGATTCATGGAACTGATCCAGTCGGGATAGCCACGCAGCCTGTCATCAATCATTTTGTCGGCAAGGACGGTATTGAAGGTGTGGCAGAGCACATGTGACTGGCTGCTCAGGCCGTCTGTGAGGTCTCTCGCCGCCTTTTCTCTGACACTACGGTCTGGAGAGTAAAGATCGGTCAGGACCTCTTCTTGCGTACGTAATTCTTTACCAAAGCGTTGGGCTGCCAGGACCTTTTCAAACAACTCGACCCAACTTGAAGATCTGACAGGGCTGATCTCAATAAGCAGCTGTTCCTCTGTCTTAGAAAGGAGGTAGGGCCTGTATCGCCTGATTGCCTGCAGATAGTGGCGATAGTGCCCTAATACGGGATCGGAGAGCAGGCCCTCTGCCCTTTCATCAGGGACGTTTGCCCACTCAAGGTCAAAAAATACTACTTTTTTTTCCACCAGACTCGAGAATTCCTTGACTCGCTGTAAAAAGGCACCTGTTTCAGGGCTAGTTACATGGGTTGCAAAGTTTAATTGGGCAAATGCACCAAGTTTCCCCAACATACTGGCCAATTCCTCGGATTCCTTGATGGCACTGAGGAGTTCATCGGCCTTGAGTTCACAGACCCTACCTGAATATTTGCCGGCGATCTCAGAGGCCCGATTCTGGCAATTCTCCATATCGTCATGGATTTTGGGGTCATCAATGCCTTGGTAGAGATCCCTGAGGTCCCAGAGGACCCCTTCCGTTCCCAATTTCTTTGTCATGTCATTATCCATATATAAATTCCTTGTAAAATCTTTTTTCTCACGCAGAGGCGCAAAGCTCGCAAAGGCAACCTATTGTCATTAAAAAACTCTGCG
>JALTHV010000131.1 GCA_027004315.1 Deltaproteobacteria bacterium | reverse complement strand
CCTTAAGGACTTTTCTTGGCGAAATTAGATATGATTTGCAACACCAGCTCTGCACTGGCCACCATATCGTCCAGGCGGATGAATTCTGAGGTAGTGTGCACCTTGTGCATACCTATACCCATGACCAGTGTCGAGAGGCCTTTACCATTGAAGACATTGGCATCACTTCCCCCTCCCGTCATATCCAGTCTGAGCCTCCTCCCGAGGGCCTTCGCTGCCTCCATGGCAGTGGTGACTACAGCATGCCCTTCAGGTACCGACATCAGGGGATAATCATCAATGACCCCGGTCTCCACACGGGGTAATCTTTGGTCTTTCTCCTGCCTGGATTTCAGGGCAATCCTGTGGAATATTCCAAGGATCTGGTCCTGGACCTCATGCAACTTCTCCGGGTTGTGGCTACGGACTTCACCTTCTATCTCTACCTCGTCAGGCACTATGTTGGTGGCCTTGCCACCGTGTATCAGGCCGACATTTGCGGTAGTGTACTTATCTATACGCCCCAGGGGCAGCTCTGCCAGGGCCCTGGCTGCAATCTGTATGGCATTTATCCCCTGTTCCGGGCTGACACCTGCGTGGGCAGCCTTGCCAATGATCTTGACCTTGAAACGGGTGGCACAGGGGGCCCTGTTTATCAAGAGATCCAGGTCATCGGAGTCGAGGGCATAACCCATCCTGGCCGTCAGCAGGGCAGGATCAAAGGCCTTGGCCCCCAACAGGCCTATCTCCTCACATACAGTGAATAGGAATTCGATGGGGCCATGTGAGACCTCGTGTCCTTTCAGGAGCCTTGCCACTTCTATAAGGATGGCCACAGCCGCCTTGTCATCAGAGCCCAGGACAGTAGTGCCATCACTTCGGAAGACGCCATCTTTAAAGACCGGCCTGATTCCCCTCCCCGGCTCCACTGTATCCAGATGGGCATTGAAAAAGACCGGGGTTGCCTCTCTTGTCCCCGGAATACGGACTATAATATTGCCCGTCTCAGAGCCTGTCTGGTCTCTCGACTGGTCTTCCTCTATCTCTGCACCTATCTCTCTGGTCAGCGTCTCCCTGACCCATTTTGCAACCTCACCTTCTTCTCTTGAAGGACTGTCTATACAGACCAGGTCCCTAAAGGTATTGGCAAGGCGATCTCGATCAATTTCTATGGCTGTCATGTCTCTCCTCGTAACCATTTACATCCCCTCCTGTTGTAACCATTCACGTCCCCGGCCAGCGGTAGCCTTTTTCAGGGGTTCAGGAGCATCGTCTGATGCATAAGATCAGGGCACTCTGCCTATTAATCCGCACTGAACCCCTGAAAAAGGCTACCGCTGGCCGGGGGGAATGTGAACGCTTACCTCTCCTCGCTTCAAAATTTCTTAGCTGTCTCCATCTTTCCAGGGCCTTGGACCAAGGGCTATTTCCAGTACCTCGTCCATGTGACGAACCGGCCTGAATTCAATCTGCCTGCGGACATTTGCCGGTATCTCTTCCAGGTCTATCAGGTTCTGCTCTGGTATTATAATGAGGGGGATGTCTGCCCTCAATGCTGCCAGGGCCTTTTCCTTTAATCCCCCTATCGGAAGGACCCGGCCGCGCAGAGTTATTTCCCCGGTCATGCTCACATCTTTATCGATCGGTCTCTCTATCAAGGCAGAGACAAGTGCAGTAGTAAGGGTTATGCCTGCAGAGGGGCCATCTTTGGGTATAGCCCCGGCCGGGACATGAATATGTATATCCTTTTCCTCAAAGGCCTTGGGGTCTATGCCAAGCTCTTTTGCCCTGGATCTGGCATAGCTTAAGGCCGCCTGGGCAGATTCTTTCATGACCTCTCCCATGAGGCCTGTCAGGGTAAGTTTCCCCTTGCCCTCCATGATACTGACCTCAATCCGGAGAATTTCTCCTCCAAAGGGGGTCCATGCAAGCCCTGTCGCGACTCCCACCTGGCTCTCTTCTTTTGTCAGCTCTGTCTGATACTTTGGGATTCCAAGATAGTGTTGGATGTTTGCACTGGTGATCTTGAAGGGCCCCTTTTCCCTTTCGGCAATCCTCCTTGCCACCTTTCTGCAGATGGCTCCGATCTGCCTCTCAAGTTCCCTGAGTCCTGCCTCCTGGGTGTATTCCGAGATTATCCTTATGATACTACTGCCAGAGATCTTCAGGACCTTTTTCGAAAGCCCATGCTCCCTGAGCTGCCTAGGGATCAGGTATCTGTCTGCAATGACCTTTTTCTCTTCGTTGGTATAGCCGGAGAGGTGAATTACTTCCAGTCTGTCCAGGAGGGCAGATGGAATGGTATCGACCACATTGGCCGTAAGGATAAAGAGTACTTTTGAGAGGTCAAAGGGCAGATCCAGATAGTGATCTGTAAAGGTATAGTTCTGCTCAGGATCGAGGACCTCGAGGAGTGCAGCGGCCGGGTCTCCTCTAAAATCGGCCCCTACCTTGTCCACCTCGTCCATCATAAAGACAGGGTTATTATTCCCGGCCCTTTTGAGCCCCTGGATAATTCTCCCCGGGAGTGCCCCAACGTAGGTCCTGCGGTGGCCACGGATCTCTGCCTCATCTTTGACACCGCCCAGGGATATCCTTATAAATTTTTTATTAAGGGCACGGGCTACAGAGCGGCCCAGAGAGGTCTTGCCAACTCCTGGTGGGCCCACAAAGCAGAGAATCGGACACTTTGCAGAGGGATTCAGCTTTCTGACTGCAATGTACTCAATTATGCGATCCTTTACCTTTTCCAGGTCATAGTGATCCTCATTCAGGACCTTCTGGGCCCTGAGTACGTCCAACCTGTCCCTTGTATGGGTTGACCATGGAAGCTCAACCAACCAGTCAATATAGGTCCTTACCATGGAGGCCTCGGAGGCCTCTGGATGCATGGCCTCGAGCCTCCGGATCTGTTTTAGCGCCTCTTTTTCGGCCTCTTCGGGCATCTTGGCCTTGCGGACCTTTTCCCTCAGCTCCGCCAGGTCTTCAGACTTCTCATCAATTTCGCCCAGTTCCTGTTTTATGGCCCTCAATTGTTCTCTGAGGAAATATTCCCTCTGGGTCCTGGTCATCTCTTCTTTGGCCTTGGACTGAATCTTGGCCTGTACACTGGAGACCTCGAATTCCCTTGTAAGCAGGCTGTTTATCTTCTGCAGGCGGGCCAGAGGATCTGTCATCTCCAAGAGCTGCTGCGCCTCAAGGAGCCTCAGGTTGAGATTAGATGCCACGATATCTGCCAGTCTGCCAGGTTCCTTCACGCTATTCAGGACGGCGCCCATCTCAGGGGTAAAGATCCCCTTCAGGTCAAATAATTTTTCTGCCTGGTCTTTTATATTCCGAATAAGGGCCTCTGTTTCTACTGCTATCTCAGCAGGCTCTTTTTCTCTGAGCAGCTTTACCTGGACCTTAAAAAAAGGCTTTTCTTGTATAAATTTGAGGATAGTCCCCTTTATAAGTGCCTGCCCAAGGATCTTGAGGCGTCCATCCGGGAGCTGGAGGGTCCTCATTATTAGAGCCACTACACCGGTCTGATACAGCCCTTCCTTTGAAGGGTTTTCTTCTGAGGAGTCTTTCTGTGTGACCAGGAATATCAACCTGTCAGCGGCCAGGGCATCATTCACTGCGTTTACAGAGATCTCTCTTCCCACAAAAAAAGGGATAATCATGGAGGGAAAGACTATGATGTCTCTCATCGGCATTAATGGGAGTTTCTCAGGTATCTCTATGGACTGCTGATCGCCCAGATCCAACAAATTTGTTACGGTATCTTTCATATTTTGCCTTAATTAATCCTGAACGAAGACCTTGAAATTTGTTTTCTTAATTTAGGTCAGGAATCATT
>JALTHV010000130.1 GCA_027004315.1 Deltaproteobacteria bacterium | reverse complement strand
TTCATCCATGGTTAATCTTTATTGGTGGTAATAATGGTCAATAGGGATGAGTCTGTAGTGACCAGATAAGGAATTATTTCGCCTGGTTAACTCGTCCATGTGTAATTTCTCAATAAGTTGGGGCATCCATTTTGGTAATTGATCATAGGGTGTTTCTTTTTTCAATATACTCTCGCCCCCTCACCCTACCCTCTCCCCCAGGGGAGAGGGTTTGGGTGAGGCGGTAGTATTTTGAAGGGTTTCAGTGCGGATTAATCGGCAAGTGCCCTGATTTTGTGCATCAGGCGATGCTCCTGAAATCCTTCAAAATACTACCGCTGGCCGGAGGAATGTAAACAGTTACGACTCTATAGTATATCTATAACAGGCTCACAGCATGCCTCTTGACAGAAAAATAATTTCTTATTTTTTTTGATCTGGTTAAGATTGGCAATAGAAGATTGTCTTTCTAGGTAAAATCATCCCCCGCCTGAAGGTGGGTCTTAACCTTCTCCAATAGAAACACCCATATTACAGGCTACAGTCTGTGCCCGATTGTTTAGTTGGGTCAATAAAAAATAATCCTTTTAAATAGGCCAAAAAGGCCCTGCTGGGATGAAATCCCGGTATGTTTTCTTGATTTTTTTGTTGTGTTTTTATACTGCCAAGTGCGCCAGGCTAAGGAGAAAATCGTGCATATCCCTGATGGCTATCTCAGTCCTCAGACCTGTGTTGCAATGTATGTTGTGGCAATACCCTTCTGGATGATGGCGGCAAAGAAGGTAAAAAGGGAACTGACCACCAAGACTGTGCCATTATTGAGTGTCTTTGCTGCCTTTTCATTTGTTATTATGATGTTTAATGCCCCGGTCCCTGGAGGTACCACGGCACATGCCGTAGGTGGTACCCTCATGGCCGTAATCCTTGGCCCCTGGGCCGCATGCATCGGTGTCTCCTCTGCCCTGCTCATCCAGGCAATCTTTTTTGGAGATGGCGGTATCCTCACCTTTGGAGCCAACTGTTTCAACATGGCCATTATATTGCCATTTGTGGGCTATGGAGTCTATAGGCTCATCGCCAGAAGTGCCTCATACGACTCTTCCCGGCAGTGGATTGGCGCTGCTGTTGGGAGCTATGTGGGAATCAATACCGCTGCCTTGGCTGCAGCCATTGAGCTTGGACTTCAACCCCTCTTTTTCCACACGGCCAATGGCACGCCGTTATACTGTCCCTATGGTCTATCCCAGGCGATACCAGCGATGCTGATAGCCCATATGACCGTGGCTGGATGCGCTGAAGTCGTGGTCACAGGAGGAGTAATTCTCTTTATGCAAAAGGCGATGCCTGGATTCATCAGTCAGATTCATCCCATAGAGGTTGTATAACCATTTCGCTTTCTTTAATAGGGAACAGCATCATGAAAGAAATAAGAAAGCTCTGGATCGGAATTGCTATCCTTGCCCTTCTCTCACCCGTTGGTCTCCTGCCCTCAGGTGACGCCTGGGGTGAATGGGGGGCTGAAGAATTTAAGAAGATGATAGGCTTTATCCCAGTGGGTCTGAAACGCTTCTCCGGCCTTTGGAATGCCCCCATGCCAGACTATACGGTACCAGGTACCGGAGACTCTGTCGGTTACATTATCTCTGCCCTTGTTGGTATCCTCTTGGTAGCAGTAGTTACCTGGTCTCTGGGCAGGTTTCTTCTAAAGAGGGATTAATCCACAGACTTCGCAGATTACACGGATTACTCTAATCATAAGGATAACACACTCATTTTGATACCCCGTGGCTTGCCATGGGGTGCTTCATTATTGAGACTGGTATATATGGGCTGCATACTTGAGACGTGATTTTGTCGCAAAGACCCTGGCAGAGACTGGCCGAGCCATTGAACATACGCTGTTTGCCCAACACTTTGCCAAGGTAAAGGGGTTCCTCCAACTCTTGGACCCCAGGGTGAAAATAGTGACCTTTTTTGCCCTGCTGATCGTGGCAACCTGTATCCGTCATCTAGAAATCCTTGTAGGGTTCTATGCACTTACCCTGTTTCTTGCAGTTGTATCCAGAATTCCACTGGGCTTTTTCCTCAAACGGGTCTGGGTCTTTATCCCTATCTTTACAGGGATTATAGCCCTACCGGCAATTTTTAATGTCGTTACGCCGGGTCAAAATCTCTTTGTGCTCTACCACCTTTCCGGCCCATGCCGGATTGGTCCCTTCTCTCTGCCGGAAGTGATCGCCATCACGAATCAAGGGATCTATGGAGCGGCTATGCTGGTGATACGGGTAGCCACCTCTGTTTCGCTTGCCATGCTCCTAGTCCTGACAACCGATTGGGTCAAACTCCTTAAGGCCATGTCTGTCCTCAGGATACCAGAGGTAATAATAGTCATCCTGGCCATGACCTATCGATATATTTTTCTCTTTTTGAAGGTTGTAGAGGATATGTTTTTGGCCCGCAGGAGCCGGCTGATTACTCAATCAGGTCTACGGGAACAACACCACTGGATAGCAGCCCGGATCGGCGTATTGGTAGGCAAGTCCTATAACCTGAGTAATGATGTCCACCTCGCAATGCTTTCCAGGGGATGGAGCGGCAGTCCCAGGCTGATGGAAGAATTTCGCATTTCTTGGCGGGACTGGGTCTGGATATGCGTGGTCCCTCTTACAATATCTCTCTGGCTGTGGTTAAGATAAGGCATGAGCGATGCGCCGATATTTAAACTTAGGGCCGTGACTTATCGATACCTGAACCAGACCATAGGACTCTCGGATATCTCCATGGAGATCTGGCCTGGCCAGGCCGTAGTGGTCCTTGGTGCAAATGGCTCTGGTAAATCGACTCTGCTCAAGATCCTGGATGGCCTCTATTTCCCACAGGAAGGAGAGGTCCAGGCATATGGAATCCGTTTAAATGAAGATACCCTTCGAGATCCAGGAATTGCCCGAAACTTCCGGCAGAAAGTTGGCCTGGTATTTCAGGACCCGGACGCGCAACTCTTTTTGCCCACTGTAAAGGATGAATTGGCCTTTGCCCCACTCCAGATAGGGCTTTCTAAGGCCGAAGTAAAAAATAGGGTGCTACGGGCATCTGATCTTCTCAATATAACCAATCTGACAGACAGGGCCCCTTATCACCTGAGCCATGGAGAAAAAAAGAAGGTGGCCTTGGCAGGGGTACTTACCCTGGATCCAGAGGTATGGCTCCTGGACGAGCCTATGGCATCATTGGATCCCAGGACTAAGAGTTGTGTAATGGATTTCCTGGTTCAACTGGCAAAAAACGGAAAGACCCTGGTTATCGCAACCCATGACCTGAAATTCGCATACCTTCTGGGACAGGAGTGTTATGTACTGGGCGAAGACCATCGTCTTCTGCGGCAAGGTGCGCCCCAGGCCCTTTTAGAGGATCAACAACTTCTATTAGAGGCAAATTTGATGTAAAAGACCTGATAGGGGCAGACAATGCCACCTATCAGGTCTTTAAAAGCCGGAGGAGAATTAGACTAGACCTTTTTGATCTCAATCTGCTTTGCCTTTACCTCTTCCTTTTTGGGGAGGACGATCTTCACGACACCTTTGTCATAAGAGGCCTCTATTTTGTCAGCATCTACCTCTACAGGGAGTCTGACATTTCTGCAAAATGCCCCATAATGAGTCTCAATGCGATGGAAATTTTCGTCTTTCTCCTCTTTTTTTTGCTTTTTCTCTCCCTTTATCTCCAGAAGATCGCCGCGAAGAGAGATGTTGATATCTTTAGGATCCATGCCTGGCACCTCTGATTTTACTACCACGCTATCCTTTGTCTCAGATACGTCTATCGCAGGTGCCCATGCCCCTTTCTCTGGCAGGAATTCCCT